>DASZPH010000106.1:0-22370 GCA_035550375.1 Pirellulales bacterium
GGGCTGCCGGGTGAACGGTCCGGGGGAGACCGACGATGCCGACCTGGGCCTGTGGTGCGGGCCGAACCACGTGAATCTCAAGCGCCGCAGCGAAGAGCTGGGCGCCTTCAGCTACAGCGAGATTCTGCCGCGGCTCAAGCATGAGCTGGACGCCTTGATCGACGCCCCGCGCGGCTCGTAGGTCGGCCTTTCTTCAGGAGGATGTCCTCCCTGGGCCCGTCCAGGTGACTGTTGAAGGGCTGGGGAGCCCATCCCAATTTCCCTCTCGTTGATGCCTATCGCCCCAGGCGTAGAATAGCCGTTAGACGCATCGCATCCTTAGCAAGCGGAGGAACGGATCATGTCGCACACCACGCGCAGGCGTTTTTTAGAAAGAGCGGCAGCAGGCGGCGTCTTGTCGGCGTTGTTGGAAACGGATCTGGGGTTTCTCGGTCGGCTTCCCAGGGTGTCGGCCGAAGAAACGAGACCCGACCCCCGCGCGGTGCAATTGAGCCCGGAAATCGAGCCGCTGGTGCGCCTGCTCGAAGAGACGCCGCGAGAACGGCTGCTGGAAGAAGTGGCCGCCCGCGTCCGGCAGGGAACGACCTACAAAGAAGTGCTGGCGGCGCTGCTCCTGGCTGGGGTGCGCAACATTCAGCCGCGGCCGGTCGGATTCAAGTTTCACGCGGTGCTGGTCGTCAATTCGGCGCACCTGGCGAGCATTTCGTCGCCAGAGGAACATCGCTGGCTGCCGATCTTCTGGGCGCTGGACTACTTCAAAGACTCGCAGGCCCAGGACGCGCGCGAGGGAGACTGGACGATGGCGCCGGTCGACGAAGGGGCCGTTCCAGAAGGCATCGAGGCCGGCTCGAAAATGTTCGTAGAGGCGATGAACGCGTGGGACGAGGCCAAGGCCGACGCGGCGGCTGCCGGATTGGCCCGCAGCGGCCAGCCCGCGGCGGTGTACGAACTGTTCTCGCGATTCGGCTGCCGCGATTTTCGCGACATCGGCCACAAGGCAATCTACGTGGCCAACAGTTGGCGCACGCTTGACTGCATCGGCTGGCAACACGCCGAGCCCGTGCTGCGATCGCTGGCTTACGCTCTTCTAGAGCACGGCGGTGACAACCCGGCCCAACAGGATCTCGATGCCGACCGGCCGGGCCGGCAGAACCTTGAGCGGGCCAAAGCCATTCGCGAGGGCTGGCAGGACGGCAAGCTCGAAGATCAGGCCACCAGCGAACTGCTGGCTACTCTGCACAACGGCTCGGCCGACGACGCCTGTCAGCAGGCGGTTGCCATGCTCAACCGGGGCATCGCGCCCCAGTCTATCTGGGACGCGCTGCTCGTCGGCTCGGGCGAGTTGCTGGCGCGGCAGGCGGGCATCGTGTCGCTACACGCCGTGACGTCGTCGAACGCCCTCTTTTACGCCTACCGGGCCAACCAGAACGACGCCACGCGGCGCCTGCTGCTGTTACAGGGCGCGGCTTTTGTACCCATGTTTCGGGCCGCCATGCAGGGCCGGGGGAACCTGGCCGACGTCGACCTGCGGACACTTGAGCCGATGACGCTGTCGGAACCAACCGACTCGGTCGGCGAGATTCTTGCCGACGTGAGTGGCGAGCGAATGACGGCCGCCCGCAAGACGCTGGCCTACCTGCAGAATCAGGGCGACGCCAAGGCGTTTATCGACGCCACGCGGCTGCTCACGTTCTTCAAAGGCAGCAATGCCCACGACTACAAGTTCAGCTCGGCCCTGCTCGAAGACTACGCCCACCTTTCGCCCGGCTGGCGGGACCGCTACCTGGCCAGCGGCGTGTTCAATTTGCGAGGCTCGCAAGAGAGGGACAACCAATTGGTGCAGCGAACGCGGGCCGCGCTGGCGGGATAAATGGACGTCGCCGCCGCAAGCCAGATCGTCGGGCTAACCGATCGCGAGCTGTGGATCGTCACGGCGCGCGACGGCCAGCAGCGCGGAGGGCTGGTCGCCACGTTCGTATGCGCCGCGTCGCTGGTTGAAGAGCTGCCCAGGATGCTCATCGCGCTGGCGACGCAGCACCATACTCATCAGTTGATCGAAGCGAGCGGTGCCTTTGGGCTGCACCTGATCGCCGCGCGGCAGCTCGACTGGGTTTGGCGTTTCGGGCTGCAATCGGGGCGAGATGCCGACAAGCTGGCGGGTTTGGCTCAAGAGGCGGGCGCGACAGGCGCACCCCTTTTGAGCGACGCGATAGGCTGGTTTGATTGCCGCGTGGAATCGCGAATGGAGACGGGCGACCGGACGGTCTATCTCGCCGAGGTGATCGCCGCCCGCATGAACGGGAGCGAGACGCCCCTGACCTTCAAGGAGCTGCTGAAGATCGCACCCGCGGAACGTCTGGAGCAACTGAAGGAATTACGAGAGCGAGACAGCAGGATCGACGCCCAAGCGATCCGAGCGTGGCGCAGTCGGCACGCATAAAAAATCTATTGAACGGCCCCCGGCTGCGACGTTGCAGGGATGGGCTTCAGGGGGCAGGCTATCGCGGCCGCGGACGGTGCGCCAGAACGGCCTGCGAACGGCTGTGGAACTGCGGAAAGAGTCCGTCCAAGCGACACGCCTTGAGCGCCTCATGATTCTGATCGGAAAGGCCACACAGCCTCAGCACGCCGCTTTGTTTTTGCAGGCGACGATGCAAGCCGACGATCTGAGCGATCATGGCACTATCGAGCGTGCCCAGCTCGTTGCACTCGAGCACGACCCGATAGACGAAATGTTGTTTGACCACCGACCAGACCGAGTCGGCCATTAACGAAAGGTCGCAGTCGCCGTCGGCCGGGGCACCGAGCCGCACGAAGAGCCAATCGGGACCCCGCTCGACCTCGACCATCCAGCCGGACGAAAGTGCTACCATGAGCGTTGCTCCTTCAACTTAAGAGCGATCAACCAGAAATTGGTGATCCAAAGCGAGCCGGCCGCCAAAATCCTCACGACGTATGGTCCATCTTAAGCGTTTGGCTGATAACCGCAAGCGCACGCGACGAGGTCTAATGGCTTACTAATACTCGCCAAACGAGCGCCTCTTGATGCCACAAGCGAAAACGCCATACTAGCGTGTCTCTACCTGGACTGGGTACGCGAATGGATGCCCGGCGACCGGCACCGCGAGAGGGTGCCTCGGGAATGCCGCGGCCAATCTTTCAATATCAACACGAGGAGCACGATCATGTCCCGAACCGGAGCGGTTACGTTCAAGGGCAACCCGATGACTTTGGCGGGCAACGCCGTGACGGCCGGTCAGCAGGCCCCCAGCTTCAAAGCTCACCGCTTTGCCGACGGCAAGCTCGAGGAAGTGACGCCGGAGAGCCTTAAGGGAAAGCCCACGATCATCAGCGTCGTCCCCTCGCTCGACACGCCGGTCTGCCAGAAGCAGACCAAGAACTTCAATCAGCAGCTGGCAGCCTTCGGCGACAAGATCAATGCCATTACTATGAGCCTCGACCTGCCGTTCGCCATGAACCGCTTTTGCGGCGCCGAAGGGGTGACCAACCTCAAGAGCGTCAGCGATTACCAGGAGCGCAGCTTCGGCAACAACTGGGGAATGCTGATCGAGGAGTTAAAGATCCTGGCGCGCGGCGTGTTCGTGCTCGACGCCAGCGGCAAAGTCGTTTACGCCGAGACGGTCAAGGAAGTCGCCGAAGAGCCGAACTACGAGGCGGCGCTGGAGGGGCTGCGAAAGCTGGTGCATTGATAGGGGCACCCCGTCGTGTACGAGCCAAAACTCCAGCGGTGCCCGCGCTGCGGAGGCGAACTGGAACTGGGCTTTTGCCACCGGTCCGCCCCGCTGTCGTTCATCGATCTTCGCTCCGTGCAGCGGTGGCTGCATGTCGATAGTGACTTGGCCCGGAAGGAGGGCTCTGTCATCGCGCAAGTCGCCGACGGTTTACGTACCCTTTTGCCGAGCAAAGCCGAGTATCTGCCGAGTTACCTGTGTTCGAGTTGCCAACTGTATACCGTCGATTTCGGCGTCGTTTGTTCCAGTGACGAGGCGAAAGGCCTGGCCGCAAAACTGGTTTCCTCGCACGCGAACAAGTAACGGGCCGCCTTGAGCCGGCCGGCTTGATGAGCCGGCCGACAGATCGGAGTGAGTCGTGCAGCAAGTCAAAATCTTCAAGGGGATCGAAACCGGCCTGGGGGACTTGGAAGACGAGATCAACACCTGGATTGTTGAGTCTCAAGTTGAAGTCCTGCAGATCGTGGGCAATATCGCCCCGCAGACCCCCTCGTCGAAGCCGAGCGCCACGGGGCTGACTCAAGGGGAGTTCCCGCCATCCGACGTCATCGTGGTCGTGCTCTACAAGCGGCCACCAAAATAGAAAAGTGGCGAGTCGCCCACGAAATCTTAAAGGGATTTTGCTTGATTCATGTGCTTTGCTTCGCTACGATGACGGCAACTTCAAGTCCTGGCTCAACTCTCGGTCACTCGTAGCAGCCATGTACGTCGGCAAACAAACGCTGGTCGAGCGTTTGACGCGGATGAGTGTCGCACTCGCCGCGGCCGTGGCGCTGTTCACGTTCTTCGATGTGCAGACGAGTTTCGCCAGTTGCGGTGACTATGTGACGGTCGGCGGCGTCATGGTGGGCGGTGGCGCGCATGCTGATCACGGTTTGCCCGGCGATGCGTCGCATTCTGTGCCGGCGTGCAAAGGGCCGAATTGCCAGCGGTCGTTGCCGTTGCCGGTCGGTCCCACGAAAGGTTTGCCGAGCCGGCCGCACTCTGACGCGGCCTGTTGGGCGTCCTCCCACGAGCCACCTTTTGCTGCCCGTTTTGGCGAGATTTCAGAGTCGTCTCTGCTAGTCGCTGAGGGGCATTCTCTGCCGCTCTTGCGGCCTCCCTGCCTCTAATCGGTTCTGCCTGTTTCCGGCGGTACGCCGGCGCTGTCGATGCCAGGCCTGCGCGCAGATCCGGTCTGTGGGTTTGCGTCTTGTGCCGAGTCGGCGCCAGCGTTCTGCCGCCGACGCGATTTCGCGTCGGAAGCCGTTTTTTGCGCCGTTTGCCGGCCGCTCAGATTGAGCGGTGACGGCAAGCCTGTGAAACAGCACCTTTTACGCAACCGATAGAGAGACGAAATCTACCTATGCCACGTTTTATTCGATCCCTGGCTAAGAGCGGCGTATACGCAGCCATGTTGGAGAAACTGTTACCCGGATTGGAGAATTTGCTCGGCGTCTGGTTGGCACGATTAGAAACCAAGGTCGCCGTGCATGAGGTGCGGTATGGTCGTGCCTCCGCCGAAAGCGTCGACCGCCCGAAAAAGTCCCGCAGATCCGTCAAAGCCGATCTGGATGTCGGCAAACCCTCGGTGATCCTGCTGGGCGCACGGCTCAACTCCGATCGACAGTTGTGTCAAACGCTGATTCGGCGTGCGGTGAGTCTGCTTCGCGACGGCCCGTCGAGCCTTCGCGTTGATCGGCGAAGGGTCTCTCGTGCGCCGGAATACTGCCAGCAATGAAACCGCAAGGGACGATTGGTCTTCCCGGCCGCGTTCTCGGCAATTTCGGGCCCGAGCGCCGCCGCGGGGCAGGGGGCCGTCGTCCCATCGTCAACCATGTCATGCCTGAGCTTGTAATGCAGGAGGAACCTTTGTGAGCGAGCAGAATGTCCTTGCCAACCAGCGCGAAATCCTGGGACACCAGGAGCAGATCCTGGCGAACCAACAGCGGATCGAGGAAAACCAGGCCAAGCTCGACAAGGTACTGGCCAACCAGGCGGCCGTGCTGGCCAACCAAGAGCGGATCGAAGAGAACCAGATCAAGCTCGATCGCCTCCTTACGAACCAGGCGACCATCGTCGCCAATCAAGAGCGTGTGCAATCCAACCAGCTCAAGCTCGACAAAATCCTGTCCAACCAGGCGATGGTGATCGCCAACCAAGAGCGCATTCTGGCAAACCAGGAAAAGCTCGACCGGGTGCTATCGAACCAGGCGGCCATTCTGGCGAACCAGGAGCAGCGCGTCCTGGCGAACCAGGAGAAGATTATCGAGAACCAGCAAGCCATCTTGAAACGGTGACGGCGCCTGGCCGGCACGTGCGTGCCACCGGTTGAAATAGCCATACTTTCTATGTCGATTCAACGCCACTACGCGATCCGCCTGTTCGCCTTGACGATCGTGGCATGGTTAGCCCAGACCTGGTGGGCCGGCCAGCGCGCGTCGGCAAGTTGTGGCGACTACGTCACGGTTGGCGGCGTCCACGGTCGGGTAGCGGCTGAAATGAGCACCTCGGCACGTTCTTCGCCGACGCGGCGACACGGCATGCCGACGTGCTCCGGTCCTCAGTGCCAGCGAAATCTTCCCCTGCCGGTCACTCCAAAGCAGGTGTTTCCGCCAGGCCCGCACGAGTCGGCGTACTCGCGGGCTGAGGCGGGCCTAACGCGTCCGGAACGGTCGTTTTTGATCAGCGAACCCGCCTTGCTCGTTTCTCAGGCGATCTTTTCGCCTCCCGTTCCTCCCCCACGGGCGTTCTGAAGCTCGTGTTGCGCGCTTTAAAGTTCGGCCTTGCGTAATCCCGGGTCGTCCGGGAGACGTTGGTTCGCCTCCACCGGTGCGCGAAGGCCTGCGGCGCGGTTCTAAATGAGGGTCCTGTTTCCGCGCGCTTTAGCGCGCCTGGGTGTCCGCGAACAGAGAAGGGACCGTCTTGTATCTTAATAAAATATCTATTTCATGCGTTTGTATTTCAAAGCAAGGTCTTTCTATGTCTCGTTTCATTCCATGCCTGTCTGTGTTTATGACCTGTCTGTTCGCGCATCTGGCGATCGCGGCCGACAGCAGCGATGCGCCGCGTCCGATTCCCCTAACTCGTCCGGAGATGAAGCATCTCCTGGAAGACATGAAGGGCCGTACGCCGCGGATCCCGTTGCCGGAGTTGACCGATGAAGAAAAGGCCCGCCTTGGTGAGCGCGGCACTGGCTACGAGGGCCGATTGCGAACCCTCTACATGCCCACCAGCGATGGCCGCAACTCGTTCGGCGGCTTCTTCGGCCGTGACAACAACGGTGAAATGACGCTCGATTATCGGTTCAAGACGATGCTTTTCTGGATCGTCTCCCGGACCAACAACTGCCAGTATTGCCTCGGTCACCAGGAATCGAAGCTGCTGGCCGCCGGGATGACCGAGGACGAAATCGCGTCGCTCGACGGTGACTGGCTCCAGTTCAGTCCGGCCGAGCGGGCCGCTTTTGCCCTGGCCCGGAAACTCACCTTCGAGCCGCACAAGATCGCCGATGCCGACATCGACGCGCTTCGCCCCTACTACAGCGACCTGCAGATCCTGGAGATGGTGGTATCCGTCTCGGGCAACAACGCCATCAATCGCTGGAAGGAAGGGGCCGGCGTTCCTCAGTCGAAAAACGGCGGCGCCTTCGGCCGCCGAGAGGCGGGGGCAACAGCCGCCCAAGCGCCGGCCGTTGAACACAGTTATCTCACACCCACCTCCGAGCCGTTCAAGAATCTGGTGACGAAGGTGGCGCCTTTGGCCTATGACGACCAGGGGGCGACGCCAACTCGGCAAACCGTCTGTCGTCGTCCGCCGCTGGAGCCGCGCGACGAAGTAGAGCGGGCTCTCACCTCGGCGGAACGGCGAAAACCACGGTTACCGCTGGTTGACGAGAGCAAAGCGCGCGAGCTGCTGAACGACCAGCCGACGGCCGACACCGCAGGCCAAAGGCCTCTGCCGCAGTGGGAACGACTGCTGGCCAGTTTTCCGACGGCCGGCAAAGCCATGGTGCTTGCCTGGCGGTCTGCGGACGAAAAAGGGGATCTCACGCCGCTTTTGAAGGCGCAGGTGAGCTGGATCATCGCCCGGCAAGACCGCGCCTGGTACGCGACCGGAGAGGCCCGATCGCGTCTGCGCAGCCTGGGATGCTCCGACGAGCAAATCTATTCACTCGACGGCGATTGGGAGAAGTTTGCACCCGCCGACCAGGCCCTGTTTAACGTGGCGCGCAAGCTCGCGGCCACGCCAGTCGTGCTCACCGACGCCGACGTGGCCAAGGCCCTCGAGCTGACCGGGCCGCGACTGGTTGTGCAACTCATCAGTTATGTGACCCAACGCGCCTCCTTCGATCGCATCACGGAAGCGGCCGGTCTGGCCCTCGATCCGTAGTGCGTCGTTGTTATTCCTGTTTCGTTATTGCTTCGGTTCTTTTCTTCACATTTGTTCATTGGAGTTTCTCATGAGATCGAATCGTAGGGGCTTTACCCTTGTCGAACTGCTGGTGGTGATTGCCATCATCGGTATCCTGATCGCCCTCCTGCTACCCGCGGTGCAGGCGGCCCGCGAAGCGGCCCGCCGCAGCCAATGCGTCAACAATCTCAAGCAGTTTGGCGTCGCCTTGCACCATTATCACGACGCTTGCCTAACGCTTCCGCCAGGCGGTTTCTCAAACGAATATCCAGGTGCCGGGACGACCCCCACGGGCGAACCGGCCCAGCTCGGCTATTCCGTGCACGCCCGCCTGCTTCCGTTCATGGAGCAGTCGGCGCTGGCGGGACTGATCAATTTCAACTACGACTGGAACGCTCCCGTCAACCAGGCTACGGCCTTCGTCAAAGTCACTCCCTTTGTCTGCCCCTCGGATTCGGGCGTCCAAGTGCCGGCAGCCTACGGGGCACCGACTAATTACTACTGCAACTACGGCAACAATATCGTTTACGGCAATCCGGCCCTATCCGCGGCCGGATCTCCTAATGCGAGCATGCCGCAACCAAACGGCATCTTCTACTTCGATTTTGCCATTAAGTTTGCCGCGATCCTGGACGGTCTCAGCAATACGGCCGCGATGTCGGAGAAGGTCACGGGCGACTTTAACAACGGCATCGCGACGGTGAAGAGCGACACCTTCAAACCAGGCACCTATCCCGCCAACGGAGCCCAGGCCTTGGCCCAGTGCCTGGCGATTGACCCGACGAACCTCAGTTTTCAGGGTTATTCGGCCGTCGGTGCACCGTGGATCCTTTCGTATCACTCAACAACAACCTATCAGCACATCAACACGCCGAATGGCCTGTCGTGCATGTACCCGCCGGGGCGCATCATGACGACCGCCAACAGCTATCATCCGAGCGGCGTCAATTTGGCCATGTGCGACGGTTCCGTGCGGTTCGTCTCGGAAGGCATCGACGTCTTTGTCTGGAATTCCATCGGCTCGCGAGACGGCAAAGAGTCGTTGACCACCTCGGTGAACTGGTAATGCCGCGGGAGGAAACATTTCTATGAGAAAAGACTACCCATACCGTCGCCTCGGCGCGGCGGTCGTTTGCCTGCTCGTGGCCGGTTGCGGGCGCTCGAACGCGCCCACCGACGTGCCTTCCGCCAAGGCCGCCTTGACGACGGCCCTGGAGGGTTGGAAGGCCGGACAGTCGCCCGATTCGCTGCGCCAGGGTTCACCCTCCATCGTCATGGTCGATGAGGCGTGGCAGAAAGGGGAGAAGCTCGACAGCTTTGAAAACATCGGTCCCGAAGTGGACGACGGGGTAAACCTGCACTGCACGGTCAAGCTGGCGATCAAAGGGGAGGGCGGCGTTCAACGCAGCGAGAAGGTTACTTATATCGTCGGCACCTCGCCCATGATTACGATCTTTCGCGACCCGTCGCCAATCACATTGATCCCCAGGGACGGCGTGCCCAAACCATGAAGCGTATTTCATCATCGCACGGCAACTTCGCCAACATAATTCAGGAATATCTTATGAAATATTGTTTTTCCACTCTCGTTCTCTTTGGTTTGGGGATAGTCTGCGCCGCCGCAGACGGGGCCGACCAGGCCACCGACGGTCCGAAACTGGTTCCCGCCACGCGCCCCGAAGTCAAGCGGGCGTTGGAGGCGCTTAAATCTCGCGAACCGAGACTCCCGCTTCCGCCGCCGACCGACGAAGAACGCAAGGCGGCGGGCGACCGGCCGTTGGTCAACAACGGCCGCATGCAGGCGATCTATCTTCCCGCTTCCTGGCGGGTGGCCAAATGGGGGCCCGATCCGGCCATGACGCTCGATCCCGCGTTGACGATCGAGTGTTTCTGGGTCGTGTCGCGCGGCAATAATTGCCATTACTGCCTGGGACACCAGGAGCACAGACTCGCCGGCATCGGCCTGAGCGACAACCGCATTGCCTCGCTCGACTCCGACTGGTCGGTGTTTTTGCCGAAGGAGCAAGCCGCCTTTGCGCTCGCGCGCAAACTGACCCTCGCGCCGCACACGGTGACCAACTCAGACGTCGACGATCTGCGAAAGTTCTTCAGCGACCATGAAATCGTGGAACTAGTCTTTACAATCGCACGGTTTAACTCCACGAACCGCTGGACCGATTCGATGGGCATCCCGCAGGACCGGCAATTTCGCGAGGTCCAGGTTCGCTTCGACGCGCCCACCAGCGAACGGTTTCGCGAAGCGGGGAGCCTGGCCGCTCCCAGCAGCGGTCAGCGCCGCCCGCCTTTGGAGTCGCCATCGGATGTCGAGTCGGCCTTGTCAGCCTGCCGCCAGCGCTCGGCGCGAGTCACCCTGCCTGGCCCCGATGAGGCACGCTCCGTGTTGCCGACTCAGTGGCGCGATGTGCCGGTGCCCGAATGGGTCTGCGCACTGTCCCTGTTTCCCGAGACGGGCGTGGCGCAGGTCGCGGCCTACGACGCCGTGGCCAACGAGGGGAAGCTCGACAAGCTTCTCAAGGCCCAGATCGCCTGGACCTGTGCGCGGCAAGACCGCGCCTGGTACGCACTCGCCGACGCCCAAAGAAGGCTTGCCCAGTTGGGTCAGTCAGCCGACGAGATGTTCTCGCTCGATGGTCCGGATGAGACCTTGTCGCCTGCGGTGCGCGAGGCCCTGGCCTTTGCAGCCAAACTCACTTCGGCCCCTCATACGATCGCCGACGCCGATATCGCACGGTTGCGCAAGCACTACTCCGACTACGAGACGGCCGAGATTGTCTACGTGGTTTGCGGTTCCAACTGGTTCGACCGCTTCACCGAGACGCTCGGCCTGAAATGGTTCGACTAGAGTTTTTGATCAAAATCTTTCATCGGAATTCCTAATTCCTTGCCGTCTGACGATCGTGTCGACGAGGCGCGCCAAGCGCCTCGTCGGCCGGCGCCCATTTATTCGTTCTCATTATCTTTCCTTGGAGGTCGTACCAAATGTCTCGATCGCTGAAGTGTTTGCAGTGTTCCTCCACGTTCGTCGCCCCTTCAACGGCGCAGGGCGCGCCGGCCGCCTGCCCTCGATGCGGCGCGACGCGACTGGTCGCCGTTGACACCAAAGCGGCTCCGGTAAGGGCGCCGCTGACCGACGACGACGTGCTGGCGTTTATCGGCGCTCCGCCCACGGCAAAAGCGCCGCCGAAGAGATGACGCAGCGTCGTCGTCACGTTTGTTTCCTCTTTCTTACCATGAGGCTGCCAAGAAACTGGCGGGATCGCTGCGGAGCACCGCGGTTGAAAACGACCGGTTTTTTGGCAGCCTCTGAAACGAAACTATCCTATGGCTCACATCGCTTTGCCTCATGGCCTGCCGGGCATTCTCGGTCCGCTGCGGGCATATCCCGAAACGCAGAAGCACTTGAACGGTTTGGCCGAGACGCTTTTGCGTGGACCGTCGTCTCTCACGCCGGCCGAACGAGAATTGATTGCTACCCGAGTCTCCGCAGGGAACGAATGCTATTTTTGCACGAGCAGCCACGCTGCCGCCGCGAGACACCTTTTTGGACCGGGCCGTCAGGTGGTGGACAAGGTGCTCGACGGCGTCGCGAACGCCGGCATTGACGAGAAGCTTCGCGCTCTGCTGGAAATTGCTGAAAAAGTGCGCTGCGATGGACGATCCGTCACGGAAGCCGACATCGAGCGGGCTCGAAAGGCCGGTGCCGACGACAAGGCGATCCACGATACGGTGCTGATCGCCGCTGCCTTCTCGATGTACAACCGCTACGTCGACGGCCTGGCCACCTGGGCTCCGCATGACCCTGAAACCTACGATGCCATCGGTGCCAGGCTGGCCAGCGAGGGCTATCTGTCGAGTGACTGACGGGAACAGAGCGAACTCGAACGGACTCTCGTGCCTGTTCCTATAATGAATTCGCGTGTGAGCTCTGGAGTGCAAAAAATGTTTTTCAACGCAATGGTGCGCGGCGGCTTGGCCGTCTCGCTGGTCTTGAGTCTGTGCTGTCCGCTATACGCCCAGGCCGACCAGGCCGGATCTGCCGCAAAAGCCGACGACGCCAAGGCGGCCGGCGCGAACGGGGCTCCGGCCGGCGGTCCTGGAACTGCCGCGGGCGATCCAAATCAAAGCCGGTTGGCGACGGCCGAGTGGCTGGAAAAGGCATTTGAAGGAAACGAGATGCCCGAGTCGGTGCGAATGCTGGTGGCCATCGCCCGAGGGTCGCAGATGGGTCCGGGGGAAGGATGGTTCGGCCCGGCTGCCACGCGATACGATTGGAAATGGCTGGCGGCCGCCAACGGCTCCGAAGCCGCGACGGAAATCTCGGAGCAGCAATTCCGCGGGTCCAAACCCGACTTTGCCCGGCTTGACCGCAATCAGGACGGCCGGATTACGCCCAGCGATCTGGACTGGTCGGACGGCAATCCCTACGTGCAGCAATTCAATCTCATTGTCCGCCTGTTTCGCCGCATGGACAGAAAGGGCGACGGGCAGCTCACGCGAGAGGAATTCTCTGCTCTGTTCGAGCAGGCAGCCGCGGGACGCGATTACGTGACGAGCGCCGACCTGGCCGAGACGCTGCTGGCCGGGTTCGGTTCCGCCGCCGGCCCGCGCGCAGGGCCGACGCCCGAAATGCTGGTGCGCGGCCTGTTCCGGGGCGAGGTCGGCTCGCTCAACGCCGGCCCCGCCCTCAACGCCACGGCCCCCGACTTCAGCCTCAAGACGCACGACGGCCAGCAGACCATCCGGCTGAGCGATCTGCGGGGCCCGAAGCCGATCGTCCTGGTGTTCGGCAATTTTACCTGCGGCCCGTTCCGCGCCACCTACCCGCTCATCGACGAACTCTTCCAGCGATACCGCGAGCGCGCGACGTTTCTGGCCGTTTACGTGCGCGAAGCCCACCCAACCGACGGCTGGCGGATGGACTCGAATAGCGCAGTCGGAATCGACCTCGCTCAGCCCAAGACCTACGAAGAGCGCCTGGCGGTCGCCCAGCGCTGCCAGGCAACGTTGAAGTATTCGATGCCGCTCGTCGTGGACGAGATCAACGATCCCGTAGGAAACGCCTACAGCGGCATGCCGGGTCGATTCTACGTCATCGACGGCGAAGGCAAGGTAGCCTACAAGAGCGGCCGCGGTCCGTTCGGGTTCAAGCCAGGGGAACTGGAACAAGCGCTCGTGATGACACTTCTAAACCAGCAACTGAAAGCCGAAGCGCCCGTCGCCAGCACGCTCGAGTAGCGTCAGATCACATGATCAAAACGTCCTCTTTTCGTTTCAAGTTGGGGTTCCTCTGCATGAATCTCGTCTTTTGTTGGTTGCCGCAAGGCCCCGCGGCGGCCGACGAGAACGCTGGCTTTGGGCAGGTCCTGGATGACGATCGCGTATGGAGCAGGCTGCCGCCCTTGGAAGTGGGCGGGCGGCAGCCGCTCCCCGCCTGGGCTCGGATGCTGGCCGATAGCCTGCCTCGCACGACGGCCGCCATGCTCGAGCTCGACGCCTCGCACCGCCTCCGTAATCCGCTGGGGGTTCCCCTTGCCGCCAGGGTGCGTTGGACCGTTGCTCGGGCAAACCGTTCTGAGCACGGCATGGCCTGTGCCGAGGCCGACTTGCGGCGTGCCGGGCTCGACGATGCAGCGATCGAGTCGCTCAAGGAAGGTTCCGCGGAGGTGCCTGAGCAGGAGCGGCTGGCGTTGGCATTCTCGCGGCGGCTGACGCTCGAGGCGGACACGATCACCGACGCGGAGGTGGCGCGCCTCCGCGAAGCCCTTGGTGAGCGCAATCTGGTGGCGCTCGTCCTCCTGGTCGCCCACGCCAATTTCCAGGACAGGCTGCTTTTGGCGCTGGGCACAGCGGCCGACTTGGGTTCGCCGCTTGCGCCGCTCGAAGGGCGTTTCGCGCGGGTGGGCAAAGACGGGGGAATCGCCGTTCCGCAGCGGATCATGCCCGAGCCGGGGCGAGGGCCGCTGGTGCCCGAGCGGAGGGACGACGAGGAATGGCAGTCGCTCGACTTCAAGGCGCTCGAATGCAGCCTGGAAGCGCAGCGCCACCGCCCCGGCCGAATTCGCGTACCGGCCTGGGAAGAGGTGGTCGATACCATCCCAGAAGACCAGCGTCCCAAGGAGCCGGTGCGGATCCTCTGGACGCTGGTGTGCCGCGGTTATCAGCCCGAGCTGGCGGCGGGCTGGTCGGCCTGCCTCAGAACGTTCGCTGAAGAATCGCAGCAAGATCGGGTGTTTGAAGAGAGTATGTTCTGGGTCATTACGCGCACGATTCACTGTTTCTACTGAATGGGGCACAGCAAGATGCTGCTCGCGGTCGCGGGCCTGGACGAAGCGTCGTTGAACGAGCGGACCGAGCGGTTAGCCAGCGGCGACTGGTCGAGCTTCTCGGCGGCCGATCGATTCGCCTTTGCTTTCGCCTCGAAGCAGGCAAAAACACCCTGGTCGATTTCGGCGGCCGACAT
Organism: Pirellulales bacterium; assembly: GCA_035550375.1. Lineage (GTDB taxonomy): Bacteria > Planctomycetota > Planctomycetia > Pirellulales > JAICIG01 > DASSFG01. Next base: position 14,626 of record DASZPH010000106.1, read on the forward strand.
ACGCGGCCTGGTCGAGCATTTTGGCCCGCAGCGCGCCCTCGACGTGCTCTGGTGGTCGTGCCGCTGTCACTACATGACCCGAGTCGCCGACGCCTTCCAGTTGCCTCTGGAAAGAGAGAACGTTTTTGAATAGCTGGGGAGGCGGTGCATTCGGAAACCACCGCTGGCCGCAGACAACGTCGTACCGGCCAGCGGCTCAGAGCCCGTGCTTTTCGAGCTTTGCTTTCAACGCGTCGGCGGTAAACGGCTTGACCAGATAGTCCGACACGCCCGAATTGATCGCCTCGACGACACGATCACGCTCGGATTCCGTCGTGACCATGACGATGGGAACGGAGCGGTCCAGAGCGCGAATTTCTCGGACCACTTCCAAGCCGGACTTCTTGGGCATGTTCCAGTCAGTGAGAATCAATCGAAACCGGCCGGGTACGAACTTCTCGACAGCCTCGGCACCGCCGCTCGCCTCGATGACTTCCTGGGAGCCGAGCGAAAGGAGCGATCGCAAGATGATCTTGCGCATGGTGCTGGAATCGTCGGCGACAAGAATGGCTTGGCTCACGGATCGCATGCTCCTTGTTCAGCATTCCTTACCGGGTTACGGAAACGACTACCCCTGTTTCGGCCGACCTGGCGTTCCGGTCTCCATGGTGACCTCGAGCGTCATTGGCCCCCAGGCCGTGTCGAACAGGATGCCCAGCGGCGGCACTCGCGAAGCAAAAGTGATGCAATGCGAGCCGCCCGTAACGACGCTTGGCAACCCGATCGACATGTCCAGGTGAGCGAGCGCGGTCTTGGCGCCTCCGGCAATCATGTTCGTCAGTTCGCCGACGGCATCCACGACATCGGCATTGATGTCGCTCACGCGCGTGCCAAGCAACGTTTCCACCACCTTAAATGCAAGAGGGGTCGAGACGCTAAGCACCACGGCACCGGTCACCTTGCCCGAGAGGCCAATCACCCCTGAAATCTCAAAGCCTGGCAGCTCGGTTTTTTTGAACGTGATCAGTCGCCGCTCGATATCGCAGTTGAGCGCCGTTTTGAACACCGTGCTGGCGGCTTCTATAAACGGATTGATATAAGCCACGTCCACAACGAGGGTCTCCTTACTCAGTTCTCAGAGCCATGCCGGCTCGACTTGACACAAGCAAGCACGTCGTTGATTCGGTTCGTCTTGTGTTGTCATGCGATTTAAAAGGCGAGCTGGCATAAGGAAAAAAGAAATCGGTTCTTGCACGCCTGATCCCAGTTGGCAGCACAGGCCGACGACGCGACAAGCCAAATCTCGGTCAGTCTCCCTCCTGCGACCCGCGGATCCGGTTCAAACGACAACATGCCAACCGGGAGCGTGCCGGTCGAAGCGAACCAGGCGGACCTGGCGGCTTCGGTCGCTCGGCGGGTACGTTCTGCTCGATCCTCGTGGAAACCGGAAACAGTCCGATCAAATGGGCTGCGCCCACCAACTCGACGACCGTCTCAACCCCCATCTTGGTCAGCACGCGCGCGCGATGCACGTCGACGGTTCTGGGACTGATACCGAGTTGCGCGGCGATTTGCTTCACGCCTTGCGCGGCGGTAATCGCGTCAAACACCTCGCGCTCGCGTGCAGTGAGTGTTCCCAATCGCCTCTTGGTAGCGGCGATTCGAGCGTCGCGGTCTCGATTTTCGCTGTCCCGTTCCAGCGCACGGCGGACCTCGTGCAACAAGGTTTGCAGGCAAAGCGGCTTCTCCAGGAACTCCGCCGCCCCCTGCTTCATCGCGTCGGCGACCACCCTTGCGCTCGACCGGCGGCCGACCATGATCACGGGTGGCGCCACATCGCGTTGGCTCAACCGCCGCTGCACGGCCAGGCCACACTCATCGGGAAGTGCGACGTCGAGCACGACGCACCCCGGTTGGCCTTCATGGCAGGCATTCTCGAAAGCGGCCGCCGTTGAAAATGCGTTGGCTCGATGACCGTTAAGGTCCAGAAAGTGGCACACCGACTCGCGCGAATCGCGGTGGCCATCCACAACGAAGACTTTATGCCCCATGCGTAAAATTCCCAGAACAACAAGGAATTTTCCCACCCCTTTTTATTCATCGTATCTCCGACCGCTCGGAATTTGGCCAGATCGTCAAGAATCGCACCGACGCAACCGGCTGGTGCCTGCCGTGCCAGTGCTACCAATCGAAGGAGCATAAATACCCCATAGGTATGCATAGCCCTGGGGCTCAGTCCTGTGCGAGAGTGCTCGCTGCCTTTTCAAGCAAACCAAATTCTTGCTCCAGACGACGACAAGCGGTATCGACCGCTTCGCTCCAAGAGATCGCATCCAGGTTCGAAAGCGTGCTCTCGATCTGTGCAAGACACATCTCAACCTGGTCCGCGTCGGCTGGCGTTCCGTCCATCAACGATCCCTGTAGATGGCGTTGCCACGACACCGCCCAATCGCGAACCTGTACCGCGGCGTCCTTCGCGAGGTGCCTCTCACCGACAGAGTGCGCGTAATGAATCCGCTGCCCAATCGCCTGCAATTGATCTTGCCATTGCGGCGCCGACGGCTGTGCTTGCGCCGCCGCTTTCATAACCACCGCATTCTCTGCGGAGGTCCGCAAGACGTTTACGTCCCGCTGCTTCGGATTCGCGGGATTGATCGAGCCTGAGGTCGGCGCCTGGGGGGGAGGATTTTTGACCGGCTCGGCGGCGGCAGGCGGTATCTTCGGCACCTCGGACAGGGCGCCGTGCTCAGATGCCGTCAAGCTTGTATAGAGCCGCACCAGGCCATAGGCCAAGAGAAGGTTGATGATCGCGAACAGTACGGCAAACCAGGCCATGTCACGGTCCTCGCGTTATGCGCCGTGTGTCTGCCTGCATCCGGTTCAACCGACACCCGTACAAATGTGCCCCGACGTGGCGTGCTGGGAGGCAGGCTTGTCGCCCAGAGTGGTATGGCTTACAGATCGACGGCAGACATAAGAAAATTGCGTACACCCAGGGACCGGCCTGGCTTGACCCACGGCGTGGTGTTACTGGCGTCGACGCCGAATCGACGAAACAAACTCGTTGAGATGCCGGTCGCTGCGCAACGATGAACCGGTCGCAGCGCGATCATGAACCTGTCGTTTGCGCGACGGTGAAAAGGTGTCAGCCCTCCCCCTCCGATTGCGACCCGTCCCCCGGACCAATAAACTGTCTGGTACATGCCGTCGTTCCGTCGACGGCGCAAACCCATCCTCGTTGCAAGTGAGGAAGCCATGCTCGTCATCCCCGCCCGGCCCGATCGATCCACGTGCGATGGCATGACGCGGCGCGAAATGCTTCGCGTCGGCGGCTCAGCCATGTTCGGAGTCGGCCTGGCCAACCTTCTTCGCTTGCGCGAAGCGAGGGGTGTGGAGAGCGGAGGCGGGGGCGCGGGCTGGAATCGAGCCCAGAGCGTGATCCTGCTTTATCTGCAGGGCGGTCCAAGTCATCTCGACCTGTGGGATCCGAAGCCGGCCATTCACGAAAGCATGCGCAGCGTGTTCGCCCCCATCGACACGGCCGTCCCTGGCGTGCAGGTGACCGAAGCGCTGCCGAAGCTGGCCCGGGTGCTCGACAAGGTGACCTTGGTGCGCTCGATGAGCTACACGCCCATCGGTTTGCTTAATCACACGGCCGCCATGTACCAGATGCTCACAGGCTATACGGCCGACAAGGTGAGCCCGACCGGTCAGCTCGAACCCCCCAGTCCCAAGGACTTTCCCAACGTCGGCTCGAATATCGCGCGGCTCAAACCTCCTCGCGAAGCCATGTTTCCCTTTGTGATGCTGCCTAGGCCGCTACAAGAAAGCAACGTGATCGGCAAGGCGGGGACGGCCGGCTTTTTGGGTCGGGCCTACGATCCGTACTACCTCTATCCGCCAGGCAGCGACGCCGACATGAACAAGCTCGATCAGGTTCGCGTCGGCGACTTGCAACTTCGCGCTGAGATCACGCCGCCGCGCCTCTCCCGACGGGCCCGCTTGCGAGACACGCTCAACAGCGGCATGCACGCCGTGCAGCAGGCGACGGAGCGATACGGTCTCGATGGCTATTACCAGCAGGCTCTCGATCTCGTCCTATCGGGCAGAGCACGGGCCGCGTTTGACCTGCAGCAAGAGAAAGCCGAAGTGCGCGATCGCTATGGCCGCAACAGTTTTGGCCAAAGCTGCCTGCTGTCGAGGCGCCTGATCGAAGCTGGCACGCGCTTCGTCGAGGTCAACTGGCCGTCGGTGGCCAATTCGGGAGACGCTCATCGCTGGGACCACCACACCGATCTCTCGACGCAGATTCGCAGCCAGGCCGGACCGATGCTCGACGCCGGGGTGTCAGCGTTAGTGACCGACCTTGATGAGCGCGGACTGCTCGACGAGACCCTGGTGGTGGCGGTCGGCGAATTTGGGCGCAGCCCGAAGCGGGGCGTCAATACTTCCGGAAACGGCAGTTCGGCCGACGGTCGCGATCACTGGCCGTATTGCTACACGGCGCTGGTGGCGGGCGGCGGCGTCAAGCGAGGATTCGTTTACGGCCAATCCGACGCAACGGGCTCGGCCCCTCTGGAAAACCCCGCGAGGCCGGAGGATCTGTTAGCGACGATCTATCACGCCATCGGCATCGACCCTGCCACGATCGTCTACAATCACCTGAACCAGCCTCGCGAACTGGTGAAGGGTTCGGCGATGACAGGTCTGCTGGCGTAACGAAACCGATCATCCCCATGCCCATCGTTCCCGCCGACTCGCTTGAGCGGACCGTTGCTGCCGTTTTCGCTGCCTGCAAAACGCCCCCGGAAGAAGCGCAGATCGTCGCCGCGCATCTGGTCGATGCCGAAGCTTGCGGGGTCGTCTCCCACGGGCTACTCCGCGTGCCGCAGTACGTCGAGGCCCTTGCCGCGGGCCGCATCGTGCCCGACGCCAGGCTGCGCGTGGTGTCCGAAACCCCCGCGACGCTCGTGCTGGACGGCCAGCGCGGCTTCGGCCAGGTCATGGCGCTGCGGGCCATGGAGATGGCCGTCGAGCGGGCCGAGGCAACCGGAGCAAGTACGGTAAGCCTCGCGAATTGCAGCCACACCGGGCGGCTGGGCTTTTACACCGAGCACGCCGCCCGACGGGGGATGGCCGCCATGATGATGGTCAACAGCGGGGGATGCGGCCAGTGGGTTGCTCCGTTTGGCGGCATCTCGGGCCGGCTGGCCACCAACCCCCTGAGCATCGCGGTTCCGTCCGAAGGAGACGATCCGATCGTTCTCGACATCGCCACAAGCGTAGCCCCGGAAGGCAAGGTGCGGGCGGCGCAGACGGCCGGCCGAATGCTGCCGCCCGGCTGGGTTGTCGACCACCGGGGCCAGCCGGCTAGCGATCCGGCCGCGCTCTACGGCCCGCCCACGGGAGCCTTGCTCCCCTTCGGCGGTCACAAGGGCTTCGGGTTGGCGATGCTCGTCGACGCTCTGGCAGGCGGACTCTCCGGCGCCGGCTGCTGCACCGACGCCGGCGCGCCGAAGGCGGGCGAGACGGACGGCGTGTTCATCGTCGTGGTGAAGATCGCGGCGTTCCAAGGCCTATCCGACTTCAGGCAGAACATGGGACGTTTGACACGTCACGTCAAGTCGTCGCCGCCAAGCGAAGCGGGCGTAGAAGTACTTGTGCCGGGCGAGTTGGAAGCCAAGACGCGCCGCCGCCGCTTGCTCGAGGGTATTCCGGTCGAGCCAGCCACGTGGGCCGCGTGCTGCGGTTCCAATTAGCCACCGAAGGCACCCTGCAGACATCTCAGAACATCCAGCTTATGACTGCGGTCGACTTGATTCGACGCTTGCACCACCACCGCGCCTGGGTGAATGGCAACTTGTTGATGGCCGCGGCGGAATTGACCGACGAACAGTTGCGTTCGCCGTTTCCGATCGGCCAGGGATCGGTCTGGAAATCGCTCGTCCATCTTTACGCGGCCGAGTACGTCTGGCTGGAAGCACTCGAAGGGAACGAAGACCCGCTCGTCCAGGGAGATCTGCCCGGTAAACTGCCGGGCAACCAGGAAGGGGAAGGCCGCATTTCCGGACTGGCGGAACTCCGGCAGCGCTGGGCGGAACTCGGGCAACGCTGGACCGGCTACCTGGCGGCGCTGACGGCCGAAGCCCTCGACGACCAAGTCTATAAGATGACAACGAGCGTTGGTTTTGCAGGGCGATTCGGCACACGCCGCTCTGACGTGTTGCTGCACGTCTGCACCCACGCCCAGTACACGACCGCCCAAATCGTCAATATGCTCAGGCATCTCGGTTTGGCAAAACCGCCTGAGTCCATGCTCATCTCGCTGGCCCGTCGAGAAACGGCGGCGAGCGACTGAGATCGGGGGGCTCGTGTTTGGTCCTCCTGGGTGGAGTCCTCCCCGTGAAAGGCTGCCTGTCGCGCTTTCATCGATCGCCGATACGCTCTACGTCGTAGCCCGTCGCGCGAGCGTCACACCTTATTGGGGAAAACGCGCACACTCGAATCGCCGGGTTCTGCCTGGGCATTGCACACGACGCGGACAATCTACCAGGGAAATGAACAATCGACGCTGAGCCGTGCGGGTGCTGTCCGGCAAAATCAAGATCGTTTCTATTAAATCTCGATAATGAACACCAGCGGGCAATCACAAAGCCGTTCACGGAAGGATGCGTCATGGCGGCGCCTACCATCTTCGTGATCGATGGCCATCGCGATTCGCGAGAATCGATCTGCCACTTTCTGCGGGCTAACGGCCATCGGGCCAAGCCATTTGGGACGGCCAGCGCGTTCGAGCATGCGCTGAGCGACGAGCAACCGGGGTGCGTTGTCTTGGATGTTGGGTTGCCCGATGGTTGCGGCTTCGCGCTGCAGCAGCGGCTGAAAGAGCGCGAGATCGCTCCTCCGGTGATCATGACGAGCGACCATGCCACGCCTCGCCTCGCGGTCGCCGCTATGAAGCAGGGCGCCATCGACTTCCTGGAAAAGCCGCTTTGCCCTGAGACCCTGTTGAAAGAGGTTCGCCTCGCCCTCGATCGAGACGCTGAAAATCGAGTGCGGCAGGCCCAGATTGCCGTCGCCAGGAGGCGATTGGGAACACTCACCGCCCGTGAGCGGGAGGTGTTTGACGCGATTACCGCGTCGCTCGGCACCAAGCAGATCGCCGCGCGGTTAGGTATCAGTCCGAGGACCATCGAAGTCCATCGCTCACGCGTGTTGACCAAGATGGGGGTCGAGACGGTCATCGAGCTGGCGAGAGTCGCCCATCTCCTTGGACTGTTTCCGGTTTCTGCGCGAGTCGAGCAGCCGCAGGTCTCGCGGATGATCGAACCGACCATGCCTACTTGATCTGTCTCGCCCAGTCGCTCTTGCTTGCGCCGGCGCTCCTCGACCAACAGTCCGCCGCTGCGTCGGCCCACCCGCTGGTCGAACGTTCGCGACGACGCGCTCGTTCCACCCATTTTGGGGACCGTTCCGAACGACGCAGCCCCGTAAGGAATTTCCTTATGCCGGCCGGTCGTTTGTAACCCATATCAAGCAGGCAAGACGTGAGGCCGGTGCTCAACGCCGCCTCTAGGGCTAGTTCTGTCGGTTCCTCACTACGAGAGGAAGAACCCGTGGAAGATATGGATCAGATCGTCAAGGAGTTTCTCGTCGAGAGTTACGAGAACCTCGATCAGCTTGACCGCGACCTGGTGCAGCTCGAAGAGACGCCGGGCGATCGCGAGCGCTTGGCCAGCATCTTCCGGACGATCCACACCATCAAA
>DASZPH010000108.1:0-13502 GCA_035550375.1 Pirellulales bacterium
ACCGAAGGCTATGCCGAAGGTGGAATAAGCGGCCACACTGGCCAGTCCCGCCGGAATGATGACTTCCGATTCAAAATCGGGAGAGCGGTACAAGACTTCGGCGGCGAACAGTGCTCCGGCCAGCGGAGCGCGGAAAATGGCCGCCACGCCCGCACCCATGCCGGCCGCCATCAGAACCCGACGGTCGGCGGCGCGCAGCCGGAGCACACCCCCCAGGTACGAACCGAAGCCAGCACCGATTTGAGCGATCGGCCCTTCGCGTCCTCCTGAACCGCCGCTGCCGAGCGTGATGGCGCTAGCCACGATCTTGACCAGCGGCACGCGCGGTCGGATCAGCCCCTGATGGTAGTGGTACGCCTCGATGGCTGCGTCGGTGCCGTGTCCTTCCGCTTCCGGCGCCAGGCTGTACACAATCCAGCCGCTCAGCAAGCCGCCGACGGTCGGCACGAGCAAGAGGAGCCAAGGGCGGAACGTCTGGTCAGTGTCACGCACCAGCGGCGGCTCGCCTCCCGGCGACGCGGGCCGGTAGCCGGCCACGCGGTCGAGCGCGACGTGCGAAACAAGCTGGCAAGCAACGAAGAAGACGATGGCTCCCCCGCCGGCGATCATCCCGACCAATAGCGAGAGCGCCATCACGCGGGCTTGCGCCCGCACTCGCTGACGCCCCATCGTCCAGAACTCAGGGAGCCATCGTAATGGATGCGATGGCGTCCGAGCAGCAGGCTTCCGTTCTGGCGTCAAACTGCTTGCTCCCTCCAGCTTCATAAGTCAGCCGGCTTGGAATCCTCAACTGTCGGGTAACCATTCGGCGACTATTGTGCTGGTGTTGAAACCGCGCCGGCAGTATCACGCCACACGCCGGGCACGGCCGTTGCCGATCGCTCCGCTGGCGCTGGCGGGCGCCTGCTTCAAGCGCTGGCAACGACGATAACGTAATAAAAACCCTGCTGTCGGGCTAGTTCCAGCCGGCAAACGCACCCAGAGGAGCAACAGCAGGCGATCGAGAGCCTATCTGGCCGTGCGACTCCACTACCCAGGTTGGCCGCGGGGATGCGCTCAGTTCACGGCCGCTGCGTCGCTAACATTCACTTTCCTATCCGGCGCTCCCGAAATCGGTTCCTGCCACCACCGGCGTCGATGTCACAAATCCTTGGCTTGCGCCATTTGCTTTGCGAATTCCCGATCGTCGGCCGCTGGGGCCGACGCTCTATTCGCCGTAACTGCTTGAAGCGATGAGAATTATCCCCGCCGCGACTCGAACGCGGATCTTCGGCTCCGGAGGCCGAACGGTCAAGGCCGAGCAAATGCCTTGTTTTCAGGGGTGTTTCGCAGAAAACGGGCCCCTGATGGCCATTCCACGGTTTCCATATTTTACGGGATTTTCCAACCGTTACCAGGACTTCTCTGACACTTCTCTGACAAGAGATAGCGTGCACTTGTGCCCCGCATCCGGCGCGTTGACTAGGCGCCCGTTAGACGCGACATCGCGCAAGCGTTTCAGGTGCGACAACCTCAACATGGCGAGGTTGGCCAGTTGGCGGCGGCCGCCTCGGCGTCGGCGAGTTCGTCGTAGCGGCGGCCGTAGCCGAGCTTGCGGATCAGATCCGCAGCTTTGGCAAGTTCGGCCTTGTCGCGGAAGAGGCGGGCGCGCTGGAGGTGGATGTCAGCGAGGTATAGCGGCATCGGACCACGCTCGGCGATTTGCTGGGCTTCATCGAGGCTGGCGCGGCCGGCATCGTGCTCGCCCCGGACGGAGTGGTACAGCGAGGCGGTGAGGAGCCCTTTGGGGAGGTGATCCATCGTACCCGCGCTGTGGAGGCCATTGACGGCGGCGGCGACATCCGGCAGCTCTGGCCACGGCGCCTTCGACGAGATCGGGATAGACTGCGGTTGACTCGCTGACAGTATCGCGCGAATGAGCCCCACCCGGGCCAGTGTTAGGTGGCCGAGGGCGATGTCGAGCAGCCGGTTACTGTTAATGGTGCGGCCCATCCCATTTCGAACGCGCGCTTCGATGGCGCCGAACCGGTCTTCGGCACCACCAGTTGCGGCAGGACTTGAGCGTTGCGAATTGGACGCCCACCACGCTTCCCGCTCCGCTGGCGCCAGCAGCCAGTCGCAATACTGAAAGCCTTGCAACGAGGTGACCCATTCGAATCCAGGGTAAAGCACCATGTGCATCCGCTCGGCTTCGGCAAACAGTTCCCCCGCCTCCTGGCGCTGGCCGGACTGGTGCAACGCGTCGGCCAGCGTCGTACGACTCGCCAGGCTCATGAACTCCAGGAACCCATCGCCACCGCGGTCGGCGTACTCGATCGACACTCGCGCATCGGCCACCGCTTCCGTCAGCTGGCCCATTGTCAGCTCCAACTCGCTGAGGTTGATGGCAGAGGCGGCCGCGTTCTGCAACGCGCCCCACCAGTTTTCCTCCCGAATGTAGGTCTCCAGCCCGGCGCTGGCCCGCATCGTTTGCAAGGCTTCGGTCAGTCGTCCCAACGCGCGGAGCTCAAACGCGGCCCGGTCCAACAGCCAGGCCGGCTCCGCTTCAGTTAGGTTTGGGGAGACTTTGCTCCAGGGCTCGTCGAAGAACGCCGTCACCGCCGCCAGATCCTTCCCGATCGCCCCGAGATTAGTGGTGCTGTAAAAGCCATTGTTCTGCGTACCGCGCAGAATGCGGTCGACGTAGACATGATTGAAAGCGTTGTTCTGCCGCCCGGCCAGGCAACCGTGCATAACCGCATGATACAGCGGCTCCAAACCTTCGACTCCTTCGGGTCGATGAGGTGTGTTTTTGCACAGATGGTCAAACAGCCGCGAATGCGCCGCCTTGAACGCCTCGGGCTGGGTTTCGCGTAGCTGCCTGGCGAAGTATTCGCGGATCAGCGGGTGGGCATCGATGGCGATGTGCTCATCCTTCTCTGCTCGCAGCTTGATGAGGTGCGCCCGCTCCAGTTTGAGCAGCAAGATGTTCCACTCGTCGTCGGCTATCCCCGCAATCGCCTCGGTCAGCCCGGCGATTACCGGCTCGGCCCGCAAGCTGGCCAGGCAGCCTGCCGTCGCTGTGCGGTCGAACAGTCCCGTCAGCCGCAGGACCGCCAGCGTCCGCGGATTGCCGTCCGTCTTCGCCCGGGTCAGCCAGGTCTCGTAGGCTTCGAGCACCTTCCACGCGGTGCGATGCCGTTCCTCGCGCGTCAGTTCGTCCGCGCGGCGCAGGTCCCTCACCCGGTCGATGCGACGGATGTCGCCGAAACGAACGGGTTCCGATTCTCCATCTCTTTGAACGAAGATGGGGTGGGCGTCGAACAGGAACCGCCCCAGCAGCGTCAGGCTCAAGGCATGGCAGCCGAATTTCTCGCACGCTTCCTCCAGTTCCTGGTCCGTGCCCGTGATCTGCATTTTTCGCAACAGGCTGACCGCGATCGCCTTGGGCAGGTCGTTCAGGTCTTCCTTACGTGCCGCGGCTCCGCGCAGCCCGGCCAGGTCGGTGAGGGCTTGGCGGCTCGTGAGGATGCACAGCCCGGGGTTGGCCTGCGCCAGCATTGTCACGAAATCATACAGGTCCGGGTCGAGTAGCTGCCCGGCCGTCGGACTCCCGAGCGGCTGTTGCAGCGGTTCCAGGCCGTCCAGGATGAACAGGGTTCGCTGCTGACGCACCAACTCCGCCAGGCGTTTGCCCTTGCCCGGCCGGCTGCCGTCAGCGTCGCCGAAGTGGCTCAGGGCCTGTTCGAAGAAGTCGCCGACATTGCCGGTTCGTGTGGCGTACTCGTCCGACGTGGCCCGTGTCCCATGGTCGTAGAAACTCCAGTCGAAATACGCGAGCGGCGAAGGCTTGCCGTCCGCGTCTTGCCAATTCTTGTGGATGAAGCGTGTTTGAATCCACTCGGAGAGTAGCGCCGTCTTGCCAACGCCGCCCCAGGCGATGATGCTGAGCACGTGGGTGCCGTCCGACCAGACTTCATCGAGCCGTTTTAGCTCATTCTCTCTGCCCAAAAAGTTCTCGGCCGTGTGGTGCAGAAAGCGCGGAGCGGCCAGGCGCTGCACGAGTTCTTCGTTCGTGATCAGATGGAGCGTCAACAAGGAGGCGATCATCTCGCCGATCAGCTCAAATGAATCGGCGACCCGTTTGGGATGGCGTTTTCGCTCCGGATCGTGATCCCGCAAGCGCTTGGAGTGCAGTTGCTGTGCGGGTTCGATGCGCGCCCCGTCGATCTGAAAAATGGCCAAGCGTTTGCCGAAATAGAGGGCCAGCCAGGCTTCCCACTGCGTATAAGACACCTTGCCCTGCTGGCCATCGGCCGCAATCTCAGGGAAGCGATCCTGGAATTGCTGGTGACGATTGAGAAAGTCTCGAACCTGTCCGGCCGGGGCTGGCGCACCGCTTTGTGCTCCGAGAACGTGATAGAGGATGCCGGTTTCGCCGATCTCCGCGATCTCCTCCTCAAGCATCTGCAACGTCAACACTCCGCGTTGGGCAAAATCGTCCTGGTGGACCACGCGCAGCGAGGAAGGCCGAACACTCCGCGCCAGGGCCGAACGCAAGGAGCCGAACTCGTTGGAGACGGCGGAGAGAAAGACGGCGGTTGCCATGTGATCCTCGGCGTTCCGGTCAAGGCACCGATGTCGGCCAGTTGACGACGGCCGACTCGGCATCGGCAAGTTCATCATAGCGGCGGCCATAGCCGAGGTCGCGAATGAGTTTCGCGGCATTGGCCAGCTCGCCCAGGTGGGGCACATGCGGGCGCGGTGAAGGTGGACGTCGGCGAGATAGAGCGGCAGCGGCCCACGTTCGGCGATCTGTTGGGCTGCAATCGCTCATTTGTGATGGCCAGGCTGCACAAGTGCACAAGTTAACTCGCGCCGCTCAACATCGTCAATGCTCGCGATCGATGGTAGATGTGATGCCAAACTGGCGCAGTGACTCACAGAGTTGCGGCCTTTGGAGCCCGCAAGTCGCGGATCTCGCCATGGAGTTTCAAATCCAGAGCATCGAACCAGTTGAAACGATGACGACCCCACTGCTGCCGACCGGCAACAAGCCTTCGATTGGGTTAGGCTCCTTGCCGACATTTGATGCAACCTTTCCGTCGTGGCTATGCCCTGTGATTGACTGCCGCCAGCCATGGCCGCAATCGCCGAGCGGATTGGCTAGCGATTGGTCCGGCCAGTGTCCGCGCGGCCTGGCCTCCGACGCGTACAGGACTTGAAACGTCCGCCGACGAAGAGGAAAAACCCCGCTTTTCACGGCGTTTCTGTCTGAACTCTTCTCTAGCGATTCCGAGGATTTCGCGTTGGAAGAACCAGGCGTCGGGCTCAGCGGTTAGAGCAGGGGACTCATAATCCTGCAACTGGTGGCGAAAACCCGCGTTTCCCGAAGCATTTGAAGAATTCGGGTTCCGGGAATTCCGTGAATTGCGACTGCTTGCGGCCGATTCTGTGAAGGCTCGCCGGGCCGCCGGCTGGACACCTTGGTTTGTGGGACTGGGCCGCTTTCAGGCGCGCCTGTGTCTGCTCCGACGCTGCCTTTTCGAACGGTTCAGCCTCACCGGGGCGCCGCCGAGCGGAAAGTGGCAAAGGCCGACAAAGACTTCTCGCGAAGCAAGGCAGTTGGGTCGTCGGCCTGCCGCGGGTGCCGGGGCACCGCGCAGGCAAGCGGGGTCCCGTGGGGATTAAGCGGCCAGGAACCTGCGATCAACGACTACGCGCCTCCGCCCACCCTCCGGGCGCAATTGTCGCCAGATTTCCATATCAGCATCTGCATGCCGCTTAGCACGGCCACCATGCACGTGGAGGCCGTCGCCACTTTGTGGAAGACGAGCCCGTCGGACGACGCAGCGTTCCTTGCCATGTTCTGGGCTTCCTTCGCGAGGTAGATCGGGCTACTCGGCGGGGCCATGCGCCGGGTAGGGCAAGCTGGGGACTGGGGGGTGCCGACGTAAATGGTGCTCAAGAAGCTGCAGGTGTGCCCCCAGGCAATGCCGACGTCGCCCATCGCCAGGTCGTCGACTCGGGACAAGATTTCGCCCGTGTTGCAGCGGGCCCGCGCGGCGGTACGGACACCGATCGCGACCGCGCTACCCACAGCGGCGTCGATAATTGGACCAGTCCCGTTTGCCCCGTTCCTTACCGTTCTTCGTTCGACAGATACCCCTTTTTACCACCGACATACCACCTGACGCCGCTAGTTGTCCACGCTCGCGATCCGTCCCTCATGGATACCTTACACGCCCGCTCGTCACCGGACAGAAACAAGCGACGCCACTCTCCGTGCTCCGCCGCGGGCAATTCCATCAGCACCGTGGAGCCGTCTCCGATTAATACCATCCTGCTACCCCTGCCAGATCCGCCATAATGTGAAAACATATCAATTGCAACGATGGTCGACGACTCCGCGCCTAGATCCCTTACGGATAGCCGTGGATTCAGCAAGTAGGAGCACCTCGACGCGCTTCTGTCCGAGGGGCATCTTAAGACCGAAGGACCGATCCCAAGCTCATCCTGTATTTTCCGTTCGCCAAACGGATCAAGCGATGCATTACCATCCTCGCCCCGCGGCACGTCACCATGTAAAGAAGCGTATGTCAGCAATGCATCGTAGAGGCTCCGCAAATTAGCCTGACAGCCGGCCATCCTCGCTGCCGGCCTCGCGTTAGCACAGCCGCCACCTTCAAAGATTGCAACAGCCACGAATAACATACAAACGGTGACATGCTCCATGCATTTGTACCTATGGCTTCCACATTGCGCCGTGAAGCTAAACCCTTTGGCGTCCGGACGATCGTAATGGTCGTTCATGGTAATGGTCGTTCATGGTAATGGTCGTTCATGTTCGACAATGTCTACGCAATGTTCCGCCCCAATCCCCTTTTAGTTGGGTCTTCGGCGGAATCTGTGGGTAAGTTTTGAACGTTTTAGTAGGGCAGCGGGGGAGGAACTAGAGGCCCCAGGTTCCTCCCCCACGCCCCCACCTCCTTCCCTCTTCTCTGTTGTTCCTCGGAACAAATGAGGTTTTGACCAGGAGGAACGGCCAACTCGACGACCCGCGAGCGGTGTTCTTCGGCTCGCTTTGTAGGGGTGGCGAGACCTGCCAAAGGAACATGGTGCTTGGACGACGGTGTGGGATCATTTCGATCGATGGAACCACGACGGTACGCTCAGCAAGATTCTGGAAGTTCTGCGCGCTTCGTTCATCGACGCGGGCGAAATCGACAACGAGCTCTGGTGCTTGGATGGGACGATCGTGCGCGCCGCGCGATGTGCCAACGGCGGTGGGAAAAAAACGATCCGGAGGAGCCTGCAGACCACGCATTAGGTCGCTCCCGTGGCGATTTTTCGACAAAGATCTATCTCCTCGCTGATGGGAAGGGGCATCCGCTTCATTTTCATCTGACGCCGGGCGAGGCTCACGAGTCCACTGCGGTTGTTACTGTCCTGGACGGTGCCGACGAAGTCGTCGTTGACTTTGACGGCCATCCGATTGCATGGCCATTGGCGATGGCCGGCGACAAAGCCTATCGCGCGAACTGGATCGACGACTACCTTCTCCAGTTGGATGTTCAACCCGTTATTCCGTGGAAGGGCAGCGAGGATGGCGAGACACGCCAAGTCCGCTTCGACCGGGACGCTTACAAGCGACGCTCGATCGTCGAGCAACTTATCGGCTGGCTCAAAGAGAGCCGGCGAGTTTTCTCTCGCTTTGAAAAGACCGCCAAGAACTTTGGCGGAATGATCAAGATGGCGTTTATTCACCGCTACCTTCGCCGGGATGTGCAGTTAGCCTTTTCGGACAAAGCCTAGTGCCGCGTCCACTTCAAGAGTTTCGTTTTCAGGCCGTTCACGCCGCACGAGCTTGCCGACGGTATTGGACCCATGGGGTCACAGGCAATAGGCGACGGCGGTTGCGCCATGCCAAGTACGTCTCGATCGCCTCTTGCTGCTCTTCGTGCGTCCGGTAATCCGAATTGTTGAGGGCGAACTCCTTGAGGGCTGTAAGTTGGGACTCGATCCCGTTCAACCAGGAGGCATTGGTCGGGGTGAAGTAGAAGCGAATGTTGTGGTCCTTGACCCAATCGCGCACTTCCTGCGTGAGATGCGGGCCATAGTTGTCGAGCACAATATGCAAGGTTTCCTGCGAGCGGTAGCGTCGGCGGAGCCATTTGAGAAACTTGAGAAACTCGCGCCCGGTCTTCGAAACGTCAAATCGGCGGCACAGTCGGTCGGTCTCCAGGTCGTAAGCAGCGAAAAAATGGCGGACGCCGCCGTGGCGGGTGTAAGTCGCGCGGTGGCGTCCACCCGTTTCCCGCCGCCGGCCAGGCACCGCCCGTGGCGCGGTTGCAAGTTCAACGGACCGAATTCGTCCACGCAAATCCGACGACCGCCAACCGGGCACCGAGCGTAGAGCCGCCGCAACTTCCGGTATTTGGCCCAAAAATCGGGGTCGGTCGATTCCTTCCAGGTTTTCGTTCGTCGGAGCCGTATGCCGCAGCGCCGCAACAGGGTCCGCAACCATTCCACGCTGATTCGAGGAACGATCTGCTGCCAGACCAGGTATTCGCGCAACTTCGACACCGACCAGCGGGTTAGGCCGATCAACTGTTTTGGCGGCGACAATGCCACTGCGGTGATCTCCTCGACGACCTCTGCGAAAAACGTTCGCGGCTTGGCCCGCGCTTGCATCCACGGATACCATTCGATGGCCGCAATGCCTCCGGAATTGAAGCGATGGATGATTATGCGAACCCATTGGGCCGACAGGCCGACTCGTGCGGCGATTCCGCTGTTGGCAAGGCCACCTGCCGACAACAAAATGGTTCTGGCACGGCGATTGTTCACGGTGTTCTTCAACTGCCGTTTCATTCGATGGAGCTTCCGCCTCTCTGGAGGCGCGACTCGGCGAACTCTGACTTTGCTCATTTTGAGTCTCCACGTCGGTGTAACGATGAACCACGTGGAGACTTTTCTTCATCTTGTTGATCCGTTTTTGCAGCGAATCATGCCGATGCTAGCACTTCGTTGCTAGCAGAAAAGGCGAAACTCCCGAAGTGGACGCGGCACTAGTATTGCCACGGAAAACCGAATGGGTCATCAAGTCCGGGCAGGTATGGCTTAGGTCGGGGTGCCGGAGCTGGGGGGACGCCCGTACGCTGATATCCAAAGCAGTCCGGACCAAGCCCCCAAAAATCGGTCTTCCCCTTCCAAAAGTCAATCGTGATCACCTGGCCCGTGGCGTTACATATTATTTCCCCCCAAGCATGATCAGTGGTCGGAACGCTTGCATCAATACATGGTATTTTCGGCCCAATACGCTGGACGTTATTGTACATAAAGCAGGTCTGCGCGTTACCGCTTGGTACCTTGGCGCTGACTATTTTTTGACACTCGGTGCAGACCGGGCCCGCGAAAGAGAAGACGCTCGGCCCGCCAGCATCATAGATGTCTGTGTAAGCCTTTTCGAGTCCGACTACTATATTATCAACTTCCGTCAGGCACTTCGCCTTCGCGAGGCCGCGCTGTGCGGAGCAGCATTTGGTCAGCTCCTTTTTAAGCTTGGCGAGATTGGCGGCAAACTCCTTATCATGCTTTTCACGGACGTACTTATAGTCACAAAAGTGTGGGGACCCACCTTTGTCCAACCCTAATGGGTCTGTCCACATCTGTGGAGCGCTGCCAACGTATGCATAGAGGTTGGCACCGCCTCTATACCCTAGCGGGTCGCGCGTGCTCCAAACACCAAGCAACGGATTGAGAGAACGATTGCGAACCTGGTATAATCCGGTATTGCTATCCCACAGATAACCTCCGAAGAGCGTCTCCCAGTCGTACGCCGAATCATTGATGCCGGTGAAGGCCTCGGTCATGAAGTTAGGCTGGCCGTAGGGAGCGAACTTATATCGCTCGGTGATGGCTCCGACCGACGTGCAGATACTGGTTACATTCCAATTTGAGTCTTGCAGTGCATACAAGCGCTCGGCACCACGATCGCGCAAGACGAGGTCGTCGGTGTATCGCTGGCCCCAAACGAATTGTCGATCGGGCGATGTTGATGAGCCCAGGCGTGCTTCGAGGAATTGCCATCCGACGGAGAAATAGAAGGTCCGTAGCGTGCTATTGGCTAGGTTGCTGACGCGGCGCCCGAGTCCGTCGAATCCATTCTGTTGGACAACGGATGCGTTGCTCCACACCTGTGTCATCCGATTCCAAGCATCGTAGACTGCCTGATCAGCCGCGGATGGGCTGGTGGGCTGCGCAAGCAGGCTCATGTTCCCCGCAAGATCGTACGCCGGCTGACGCCAACCGCCGCCGGTGATGGTTGTGATTTCGTTAACCGGATTTGCGCCACGGGACTGCTGCAGGTCCCAAGAGGTGCCCGCGTTACTCTGCCACAATTGTTGCCAGTTGCCCGTAGCGTCAAGTCCCCAGGCTTGGGCAAAACTGAGTGTGCCGGTCACGATGGAGCTGTTGGCGCTGCTGAGTTGGCCTCGCTGCATTTCGACTAAGCGATAGAGGCCATCGGGGCTGTAAAGCTCGTCGAGATAGAAGCCAACTGCATCGGCGACCGTATTTCTGCGCCAGAGGAGAATTGACGCGCGGTCGTAACCCTGCTGAAACCGGTCGAGATCTGTATTAGTTGCGGTACTGTACCAGCGGCTGTCGACCACTCGGTCGAATTGGTCGAGGCCGGTGTACGGGTCGCTGCCGGTCCCGTTAATGAGCGACCACGCAATCTGCGGCTGTGGCGAGCCTTGCTGGACGAATGTGTCTCCGCCGATCCGCGTATAATCAGCGAGATGTGTTATGCCGTCGCTGTCGATCAGGCTGGCCATGCGGCTGAGGGCATCGTCAATTGCGCCCGAAGCGCCATAGCTATACGTCAAGACGCGGCCGTTGGGATAGACCAAGGCCATCGGTCGGATCGTGTTCGACGAGCCGTTGGCGTACTGGTATTGGACGTTGACCGAGGTTGACCTGTTCACGGCGCCGGAATGCTCCTGGTACTCCGTGACGAGCTGCTCGAACGCATTGTAAACCCGCTCGACGTCGTTCACAACGGTCCCCTGGCCGATGACGGGGCTGGAATAGCTTGTGACGTTCTGAGGGAGCCCACGGACCTCGTAGGTGCGAGCGATCCGCTGCACCGTGCCGTCCACCCCGCTTGGAATTCCGCTGCTGGAAGTCGACGAGCTGCTTGAAGAGCTCGACGAACTGCCGCCGAGAGACGTAACGAGGTCGTTCGTCTGGCGGCCGAGAAGGTCGAACAAGTATTCGTGCACCACGCCGCGCTGGTCGGTGAACTGCTTGACCTCGCTTTGGCGATTGACCAGATAAAACACCTCGTGCCCGTCGGGATAAATGACGCCCGCCAGGACGTCGTTGCGGGCCACGTCCGAACCGGGCAGCGTCGTGCCGTAGAGGTTGGTCGTCACTTGGTTGCCTGTCTCGGCGTTAACGGCCGTGACTGTCGCCACCAGGCTATCGGCCGTGTAACTCCAGAGCGTTGTGTTGTTCCGATCGTCGCTAGTCGGCAAGCCGCTCGATGAGGCGCTGCTGGAGGAGCTTGGCGAACTGGAGGAACTGCTGCTCGAGGAACTGGCGATCGTGCAGTTGAGAACCTGCTCGGTTTTTCGGGCGGCGTCATCGAAGGTCAGGCAGGTCAACGTGCCCGCAGGGTCCTGCGACTGGTAGGCTTCGCCACGACTGTTGTAGTACGTGCGGCCGACGAGCACGCTGTTACTGGACGTGGGAATCGCGCTTGGGCGGACAAGCGTCACGTCACCGTTGGTGCCGTAGTTGGCCTCGGCTTGAGAACGGCCGAGGGCATCGGGATAGTTGGCGACATACGTGACGCGGGCTTGCGGCTGAGCGCCGCCAGGGTAGGTGAGCGGGCCCGTCCCGGTGGCGTTGTGAAAGCGCAGCCGGAACGTCGTTTGGATGACGTTGCTGGCGGCATCGAAGCTCGTCTCCGTCTGCTCGACGACCGTGTCGTTGGTCACACTCGTGGCCTCGGCGTAGGTAATCGTGCCCAGATAATAGGCGAAATACTGAACCGTTCCGCGGCCAACCCCATCGTAAACGGATTTGCTAAACGCGTTGGAACCCTCCGGCAGGCTCATGATGACGTTGCTCGATCCATCGTACCAGGTGTTGTCGACCAGCGAATTCCCGACGGCGCCCGTCGTTGGATCCACGGCATAACGGATGCTCTGGTAGACGCGGCTTCGGTCGTCCCAGAGGATCTTCTTCTGGCGGATCACGTAGCCCGTCGCCTGGGCATACTGATTGACCTGCGTGGTGCGACTCATGTTGTCGAGCGTCGTTATCTGGTACCAGTCCTGGGCCGCCGTGACCTGCACCTGACGGTCCCTCCAGTCGAAGGCGAAGCCGGTGACGCGCGTCGTTGAGGAGTCGACGTATCGGGTGACCGATGTTAAATTGCCGTCACCGCCAGCCAGGCCGTTGTCGTATTGGTTGCCGGTGATCTCGACCATGTTGTTGCCCGGTGCGCCGCCGCCGGTGGGGTCGAGCCATGTGGCGCCCGTGTCATTCGTGCCGACCCAGACGCCGATCACCATATCGCGGGCATCGAATACGGTGCGGGTGATTGTGCCGCCCGGCGAAACGACGCGATTGCGGCGGTTGAGGAAGTCGTACCCAAAGTCGGTTTCGTTGTAGTTCACGCCCACGGTCCCCGTGCCGCTGCCGGGGATCAGAAAATACTGCCGCGTACTTGCCAGCTTGCAGCAGTCGCTGTATTGGTTGGTCGTCCAGCGGCAGTACGTCGATTGTGGGAAGCTGTCGGTCGAGAGGAGCGGCCCGGCCGTGTAACTGCGAACGGCCTGGATTTGGTCGGTGACGCGGCCGATTTCATCGGCGATGGTGATCGAGACTGGGTTGATGAGGGTGTAGCTGTAGGCTGGCGTTCCGCTGGAACTCGAAGAGCTGCTCGAGTGGGAAGAGCTCGATGAGCTGCTGGAACCCAAAGTGGCGTAGCCCCGGCCGGTCCAGGTCTGGAACAGACCATCTTGATAGACCATCCAGGTAGCGCGGCGGAGGGATGTCGCGATGCCGGCAATGTCGATGATGTGCCAGGGACCGAGCACTTGCACAGTACGGCCCAGATCGTCGACCGTGATGTCGGTGATCAGATTCAGGCCGCCGCCCGACGGCGTGGTCCAGCCGGCAGGTGGCGCAGGCTGGCCGGGCGTGCTGGTGTTGAAGTCGGCGATGGTTTGGGTCACCGCGCCGGTCGTTGCGTCGAAACCCTGATAGAAGATGTAACCTCGCTCATCCTTCGTCCAGACCGGATTAGCGTAGGCATCGTAGAAGAAGGTGCGGCTGTCGGCGATGCCGGAGCCGTTTTGGGCGGCCGAGACGACCGGCCAGGTGGTGGTGATGCTCTGCACCTTGAGCGTGCCGGGGAAGAAGGTGTAGGAGTAGCTCGTGACGATCTGGTAGGTCTGGTTGGGATCGACCGCGATGTCGTCGCGGAACTGGATGAATTCCGTGAG
>DASZPH010000109.1:0-4568 GCA_035550375.1 Pirellulales bacterium
CCTGCGACTCCGGCGACTGCCGGGCAATCAGCTCTTCCGTGAGCAGCGGCTCCTGCGACATGCCACCGGTGTCGCTGATTTTGCTCCCGGCGCGAAGATCAATTTGCACGCCCCGGCCTCGCCGGGGCGTGAACGGTTACGCGGCGATCGGCTCTGTCGCCGCGCTGCTCCTTAGCAACTGGCCGAGCGTCGAGGCCTTGGCCGCCGCGCCGTTGTGGGATTGGCGGCGAATCTGGGTTTCATTCACCACGCTATCGCTCGCCCACTGGATCGGCTTTATCACGCTCGTCGGCATTGTCTGCCGCAACGGCATCATGATGATCTCGCACTACATTCACCTCATGCGCTACGAGGGGGAGCAATTCAACGAGCAGATGATCATCCGCGGCAGTCTCGAACGCCTGGCCCCGGTGCTGATGACCGCCGCGACTGCCACCATCGGCCTCATCCCGCTTGCTCTAGGCGCCGGCCAAACAGGAAAAGACATTCTTCACCCCTTAGCCGTCGTGGTGATCGGTGGCCTTATGAGTTCGACGCTCCTCGACCAGTTCGTTACGCCGGCGTTGTTTTACAAGTTCGGCCGGAAAGTCTATGAACGCGGCACGGCGGCTGAAGAAATCATATAGACCAACCGACCCCCTGACCGCAAGCGTCGGCCCCTGGGGCCGACGCTCCATTTGCCGTAACTGCTTGAAGCGAAGAGAATTATCCCCGCCGCGACTCGAACGCGGATCTTCGCCTCCGGAGGCCGACCGGTTAAGGCCGAGAAAGCACCTGTTTTTCAGGGGTTTGTCGCAGAAAACGGGCCTCTGGTGGCCATTCCACGGTTTCCATATTTTACGGGATTTTCCGTGGGTTACCACCACTTCTCTGACAAGGGCCAACCCACGCCGGTACGTGGACATGCAACCGTAGCTAACCTGCGGCGGTGTGTGACACCTCGGCAGATCGCAGTAGGCGCCGGCGAGGTTCTTGGAGCCGCCGGATTGCCAATCGCCACACGAATGTACTCTTCGGCGGATTGCTAACTCCGCCGAATCGTGATCGAACGCTTTTGAATGCGGAATTCACGACACTCTCTGGGACGCCTTGCGGAGTTCCTCTTTGCTCCGCCGCCTCTGCTCCTCGATCTGCTTTTCGCGGTCTCCAAGCTGACGTACTTCAATCGTGTAGCCCGTCGGGAGATCGGCATCAAACAGCGCCGCATCCAACTGCTCATTGAATAGGAATCGCGACCACGTTTCCTTCACGACCAGCTCGGTTTCGTGGCCGTCGGCGCCGCGCACCTTCTGCTTCCGCTCTGACTCGAAGTGCAATGGCAGGCTGGTATCGGGATCGATCCACACGTTGTACTCGACACCGGTGGCATCGACTACGAATCCCTTTGCTCGCTTCCCATCGAATTCGCGGTTGCCAACCGACGGTTGAACCTTGGTTGCATGTTGGTTGAGGTCCGCAAAGAAACTGGCTACATCGAAGTCGTCCTTGAGCACCGCCCCCTCCGAGAGCGTGCCGGTCTTGGTCGCGGGATTCAATCGCAGCAAGCGCTTTCGCTTCGGGTCGAGAATAAAGACGCTGCCGTCAGGCCGTTCCGCGCGGATTACTCCGTCGCGCAGCGAGATCTTCGTGACCTCGTCCGCCTGATCGCCGACTCGCTGCGTTAGGATGTAAGTTGCCGAAGTCACTCGGCGTAGCGACTTGGCGACTTGAGAGAGGGCCGTGGCCTCTCCGGCTAGAAAAATGATCCCCACTCCTGCAAGAAGCAAGGCGGCTGCTGCCAGACCGATTCGCCATGCCTTCGCATGTCGTATCAGCTTGATTGTCCTGGTCGCCTGGGGCCACCGTGCAGATTGAGCGCTTGCCGATTCAGACAATCGCCGCGCCCTCTGACGTACTCGTTGGACGGCAGCGTCGTCGAGCGGGGCGCTCGCGATCAAATCCATGGCCTCTGCTAAGGGTGAAGACAGGTGGAATTCCGATTCATGACTTGCGCTCATGGCAGATACTCACATCTTTCGGGGGTTTGTGGAACAAGATCCTTTCCAGACGCCGCCGGGCATGGAACAGCGCCACCGACACGGCCTGTGGCGTCATCGACAGCGTCGCCGCCACTTCGTCCCGTGGTAGTTGCTCGAAGAAGGTCAACGCGAATACCGTCGCCGCCTGGCGCGGCAACTCACCAAGCGCCCCGCGCACTCGTTCGGCCAGTTCGCGAGCCTCACACTCTGCGACGGGGCCGGGCTTTGGCGAAGGCTGCCATGGATCGCGCGGCTCGGATCGGCGCCGGCGAACCACATCGATGGCACGAAACGCCGCAACACGGCGGAGAAACCCGCCCCAGTCGGTCACCCGGCCGCGTGGCGCCTGCTCAAACGCCTCACGAAATGCGTCTTGTGCAACATCTTCGGCGTCATGTACCGATCCGGTGATGCGATAGGCCACGCCGAATACGAGTCGCGCGTGCCGATCCACCAGTTCATCCCATTCGGGCATCTCTTTTCTCCACACCGCCGCACCATGTCCATAGAATAAATCGTGCGAGAGGCTGTCAGATTACAAAAAAGCCTCCTCAGCAGAATCTGTGGGTGAATTCTGGCTCGGGTAGATCGCCAAGTTGGTGATAGAGGGCCAGTTGGATCGTTTCATACTGGCGGAAGCCATACGATTTTCTCATGGTCAGTTTCGCCTTGTTGTTAAAGCCCTCAACAATTCCGGCCGAAATCGCCCCGCGGGCGCGAAACCAGTTGAGCAGCAGGGGGCGGTGCTTGCGCAGGCTGCGGGCCACTTTCTTCAGCGGCGGCAAACGCGAACGCATGACGCGAGCACACCACTCGTCGAGGAACTTTCCCGCCCAGAAGGGCGAGTCATACTCCCAGAACCGCTGAAAGTGCTCGCGGTGCAGGTAGGCTCGCACGCTGTGCAGGTTGTAACGCAGCAACTCGCTCAACTTGACGGTCTGCTGCTCCGTCAGGTTCTCCGGCCGTTTCAGCAGACACCACCGCGAACGTTTGAGCACCGGCTCGTAACCGTCTTGCTGCAAACGTTTCGCCTCAGCAGCACGCACCTCGTCAATCGCTTCGCCCAGTTGCTTCATCACGTGAAAGCGATCAAGCACGTGGATCGCGGCTCCAGCTTGCTCGACCAGCACCTTGAGGTACGGCTGCCACATGTCACTGCACACAAACCGCAGGCCGGAGCAAAACGACTCGCCCAGCAGGTCCAGCCCTTGACGCAAACTGGCTTCGGTCCACTCGCGGCCGATCCAGAGCAGTCGTCGGCAACCTTCGTCGATCTGGTAGATCAGCGTCAGGTAGTGATGGCCGCGACGCCATTGGATCTCGTCGATGCCCACCGCGGTCACACCGCTCGAATCTCGATGAACCAGGCCCCAAGTCACCGCGTACCACACCGAGTCGCGAACGTGTTCCCAACTGGTATGAAACACTGCGGCGACTTCCTGCCAGGAAAGCCGCCGTGCCCAACCCGCCAAGAACCATTGGTAAGCCGTCGTCAATTGCGACTTGCCCGTGGACCACGGCACCTGTTCCACCACCACGCCGCAGGTCGGGCAATCGACCCGTCGCATCGCGTAGACGAACACGACTGCGATCTGCCACAAGGGCACGAATTCAAACCGCCGCTCCTTGAGGCGATCGTAGCCAGGCCGGCGTCTGCTGCAACCGGAGCAGATGGGGCGGCTGCTGGAACGTGGCCGAATCGGCACTTCCAGCGTCGGTCGCAACGGATCGTCGCTCCAATGCGGGGTGCCGTAGACGAACGAAGAGTGACGTGCGACACGATTGAGGATAGTTTGGAGTTGCATCCTGAGCTTGCCTGGGTGACGACGAAGCGTGGTAACTCCATCGTGGCCCACGGCTGCTCAGGATGCACTTGTTTGCCCGGGCGTTTCAGCCGCTTGGGCGGCCCCCTTCTCACCCGTCCTCCAAAACGGACACAGAGAAAGGCTAGCGGGCTCCAGGGGGCGGCAATGAGCCCCCGGTCGCCCGAACCACAGGCCCCCTTCTCCCCCCAACCTAAAACGAGGGCGAAACTAACGGACTTCACCCACAGATTCCGCCGAAGACCCACAAAAAAAGCGAATGAACGGTACGTGGGGCTTCGGGCACGATTCAAAGAGCGGCGTCACGCAAGGACCACATCCAACTGAATGCTACGCGGGGAAGAGGACGACGGAATGAACGACGACTTGCTGCACGAACAGCTTGCCTATTACCGCGCGCGTGCCGCCGAATACGACCAGTGGTTTCTTCGTCAGGGCCGTTATGACAGGGGCGAAGAACATCGAATTCAATGGGAAACGAGGTCGCTGAGGTTGAAAGTGCCCTGCCCTCAGCCCACGGCCCGAAATGAAGCGGCGCATTTTGCTGACGAAGTTGTTCTCGGCGCTGAGAAAGACGATCCACGCCATGAAGTGGACCCCGAAAACTGGACAGGGCAATAAGGTGTAGACTCCTCGCAGGAGGCAAGCAGGAGGAGGGCCTGAATAGTGAGCAGGAAGCGTCGAGTGTTCGGGGCATCGTTCAAGGCGCAGGTGGCGCTGTCGGCGG
>DASZPH010000110.1:0-5439 GCA_035550375.1 Pirellulales bacterium
GATGAATTCAAGGGGGCCTGGCGGGCGCTCGGCACGCTGGCGCCGGAGCGGCTCAATGCCTTGCGCCGCGTCGCGACGATCGAAAGCATTGGCTCCTCCACCCGCATCGAGGGCAGCAAAATGTCGGACCGTGACGTCGAACGGGTGCTCGCTGGTTTGGAGATCAAGTCATTCACCACGCGCGACGAGCAGGAGGTGGCCGGCTATGCCGAGGCGATGGAGACGGTCTTCAGAGCGTGGCCAGACATGCCAATCACCGAGAACCATATCCGGCAATTGAACCGCGACCTTCTGCGCTACAGCGTGAAGGACGAATGGCATCGCGGCAACTACAAAACCTCGCCGAACAGCGTGGCCGCCTTTGATGCGAACGGCCGCCAAATCGGCATCGTGTTCGAGACCGCGACGCCGTTCGATACGCCCCGGCTGATGGAAGAACTGGTTGCGTGGCTGAAGACCGCTCGCGACAGCGGCAATGTGCATCCCCTGCTCGCGATCGCCGTGTTCGTCGTGGTGTTCCTGCAAATCCACCCGTTCCAGGACGGTAACGGCCGGTTAAGCCGGATTCTCAGCACCCTCATGTTGCTCCAGGCAGGCTATGCCTATGTGCCGTACAGTTCGCTGGAAAGCATTATCGAGCACAGCAGGGAAGGCTATTACCTCGCGTTGCGGCGGACGCAGAAGACGATCCGCACCCCTGCGCCCGATTGGCAGCCGTGGCTCGGTTTCTTCCTGTGGGCGCTGCAGCAGCAGGTGCGGCGTCTGGCCGCCAAGCTGGAGCGGGAGAAACTCCTCGTTGCCGCGTTGCCGGCATTGGCCGCGCAAATCCTCGATCAGTCGCGGAACTCCGGCCGCGTGACGATCGGTGACATGATCCGCCTCACCGGCACCAGCCGCAACACACTGAAGGAGCATTTCCGGCGGCTGGTCGAGCAGCGACATCTGGTCCGGCACGGCACCGGCAAAGGCACCTGGTATACCCTGCCGTAAAGAGCGCCGCCGAGCCGCGGCTTCTCACTTTTGCACGACCAACAAAAAACCCGCGGCGAGTACCGCGGGTGATTTGCCTGCTCATGCCTCTACTCGCCGTCCGGCTTCTCCTTGACTTCGTCGTCGTCATAGTCGAACGACCAGCCGCATTCATAGCACAGCGTGAAATTCCACGGATCGGTGCGATCGGGACCAATCGCATCGTCGAAGACTTCAACCTGAGCCTGGCAATGCGGGCATGTGACATAAAACATCGCTGGTCTCCTCTTGTAATGAAATGGAAAGAGCCCCTGCTCTTTTCGAGAGCATGGGGGTCGAAGACCTTATCCAAGGGGGAAGCCGGTCACAGGACGGCGGGCATGGAGGGCACCGCTCTGCACGTAGCGAAGCGGAGGAAGAGTGGGAGGAGGCCGCGCCCGCCGCCGCAGGGCATCCTTGATCCGGCTGGGGGAACGTCCCCCATGCATCAGTAAGCCGTCAGCGCCGAAGGCGACCGCTTAAGGCCGCAAGGCCGCCCCACCAGTGGGCGAAAGGGGGCGAAGCCGTCGCGAAGCGACCGCAGCGAAGCGGAGCCCGAAAGCACGCGATCGCCGCAGGCGAGGTGCCCACTGATCGAACTACCTGCCAGTCCGAAATCGCCAGTTAAGCAACCGAACACCATCCGGTAGCGCCGCAGCACGTCAACCCTTAGATCAGGATCAGAAAGCTGGCAAGAACCTTTGCGGTTTAGCGGCGGCCAGCATTTTACACGACGGCATTCGCTGCTCGATCTACAAATGTCTCTTCATCGAGAAACACGGCGGGCTGTAGCTCCTTTACAAAATCGGCGTAAGTATATGGCGGAGCGATATCACTGCGCTCCGCTGCTGCTGGCGCTGTACAGAAAGAATCCCAATAGCGCGCTGCCCCGACAAAGTGCTTTGGTAGTAGGGTTGAACGAATTGTCCAGCACTCATACCCATCTATCCATCTACCATCAGTCCAAGGCTCGACAACGTCTTCGAAAGTAGAGGTTGCAATGCGTAGCGCATTTTCGACTTCGGGCCATGCGAATTCCACTGCGGCGCGGTTTATCTTGTCATCAATCACTACGCTCGAAACACATAACCGCGCTATGTACACTGCACCGGAGTTGGATGCGATCGCCGTCTGCCTGAAAAATATATCAAGAAGATGCGCAGGAAGCTGTTCCCATAGAACACAGCATTGGCGCCACAATTGGGCTGCTTGTTTCCATGCTGGGACTGATTCCTGCGCATCCGCAGATTTGGTGGCCTCGTAAGCATCCTTTACGGCGTCAAGAAGTGCCCTCAGGAATGGTAAACCGCTGCGGACAATATCTGGCGCATTCAACTGTATAAAGTGAACGCCTGAGAATGTGGCTATTGTCGTCCGCATCTCCGACACAATATTGCGTCTGCATCGATCTGTCATCAAGTCATTCGGGAAGGTGAAATGGGATAATAGGGCATCAACGAAGTCGTCGTTGCTGGCGTGAGGCAATATGACGGATATTTCATATACACCGATCAATTGTAACCGCCATGCAAGGAAGGCATCTACCAAGTCCATCGTCGCTAGATCATCTGCCTCAATAGTAAGGACAATGCTACCTTTGACAGCGCTCTTTACGTTAGCCTTTGCTTCAGGACGGACAAGCATCTGGATTATGTCAGTATACCGGGCTACGGCGAGCGCCTCATGAGTATTGATAATAATTATGACCTGATTCGGTCTCATAACCACGACCACAGGCTCTTGTTCAATATTGACTGCGGGAAGAGCGTCCGACCCGTCGCCAACGGGGTTGTTATGATCGAGACGCAGTTCCTCCCAATTCCCGACGGGCAGGCGTTCAGCTAATGCACGAAGCTTATCTTCGTGAATTCCCCCATTGGCAAGCCACCGTTTCAAAGCAGTGAGCGAAACCTTCGCGATCTTCGTGCAGAAGGCTTGCAAATCCTTGTCGGAATCGGCGCTATAGCCAGCGTCGTTAATGATTTGCCGGAGTTTGTCGCCATTGACGTGATGACCTTTGCCCATCGGAAACCGGTTCAAACCGTTTGCTGGCGTGCGCAAAACCTGCGCCTAGACTGAGGAAAACTTGCCTTCGGTGAACGCAGGCCGCCGTGGGTTAAGGAAACTGCCTGCCGCTTGAGGAGGTTCGTCATGTTGGATGTGCTCGGCGTAATTGTGGATGCGGTGGTTCGGCCATATCTCATCGACCCGCCGCCTCGTCCGTACTAGGTCTCCGACCGGCCAAGGATGCCTTCGGTCGAGGGTCTGAAGGCACTCCTTTAACAACCACCCGCCTCTTTCCGGTGAGGATTGCAACGATGTTGGAAGCAATCGAAGTCGGGATCGCCGTGCGAAGGATTCTCGGCGTCATCTTCGGCGAATGAAGTCTGGCCGGGGGGCAGCGGCCGGGGATGGGGCAGTCCCGGCCGGAGGTAGCCATGCAAAGATTCTTTATTCTCATCGCGGCGATGTATCCGTTCGTGTTCGTGTTCTTCTGGGCTCGGACGTATGACCGGCATTGGGAGTTCGGGCGCTACGGGATGCCCCGCACCCTCGTGTCTGCGGACGGGCGGCATTTCAAGTCTGGGGAACCGCTCGGCCCCATAACCACGGCGCTCGTTAAGAGCGGCCATGAAGAAGATTGTTACCTGGGTCTCGTTGGGATTCAAGCGTTCGGATGGATGTGGCTCCTGCATGAGATGCGGAAGACCAAAAAGCTCATCGTGACGCTCGCCAATCAGGATTTGGATGTGAGGCTCATGCGATGGAAATAGGAGATTGGCTTACCCGCCGGCACTTGCTGAACGGGGGCGTGCTCATCATGGGCGGCCCGGGATCGGGAAAAACCAGCGGAAGCGGAGCAACCCTCGGTCGAGCGATAGTCGGCGACCCCCTAAGCTCGATGCTCATTCTGGCCGCCAAGCCCGAAGATGCCGAGGACTGGCGCAAAATCTATTCTGAAAAGAAAAAGCCTCTTTTGGAGTTTTCACCGGAAGGAAAGCTCCGCTGCAACATGATTGATTTCCTGCAGCGGTGTGGTGCGGATACTCGCGAGATTGTTGACTTCCTGCTCGTCTCGGCGGAGGTGCTTCGCGGAGAGAACAAAGGTGGTGGGGAGACCGGGACATTTTTTCAGGACGGAGAACGCAGATTTCTTCAGCATGCCGTCGAGATTCTCAGGCAGGCCGGGGTTACTGTGTCTGTGCCTAACATCCAGCGGTTCATCAATGATGCGGCACTATCCATCGAACAACGCAATAACAAAGCATGGCTGGAGGGGTTTCATAACGGGTGCCTGAGAGCGGCGTGGGCGCGAGAGAAACCTGTTTTTGAACGACATGACGCCGAGGAAGCTAACACCGCGTGGTCGAAAGAATGGGTTACGATGGCGTCTAAAAGCAGGTCAGGGCTGCTGAGTACACTATTAAATACCTGTTTTTATTTCAACGCGGGCATCCCGCGAGAGTTGATGTCAACGACGACGAATTGCAGCCCGCTCGACTTGCTGCAAGGGAAGTCCATCCTCGTCAACTGTCCCTCATGTGAGTACGGCCAGAGCGGTGCTCTGATTTCAACCTGCTGGAAGTACCTGACGCAAAAAACCATCCTTGCCAGACAGTTCAAGCCCGGTGATTTCTATAACGTCATTTGGGGTGATGAATTTTGGCAGGTCGTGACCAGCTTCGACCAGCACTACGCTGCTACATCAAGATCGCATGGCGGCGCGATGGTGGCATTAGTTCAATCGCGCGACTCGTTCTATTCCGCCCTGAAAGGTGAAAACGGAAAGCATTTCGCCGATGGGCTGATTGGGCAGTTTCACCATCGCATCTTCCACGCATTAGGCAGCTCGGAAGACGCAGAGTGGGCTTCGTCGCTCTTGGGCAGGCGCAAGGAAACATCCTACGGCGGCTCGATTCAACCTGCCGGTGATTGTTTTGACGCAGCGTTCGGGCATCTCCTCGGCCAAAGCCGCGTTCAGTCGTCGTTCAATGAGTCGTATCAGCCCATATTGCAACCAGCGGTGTTCATGAATGGTCTGCGCTGTGGAGGCCGGGAGAACCAGGGGCTGGTCGATGGGATTGTGTATAGAAGCGGCGAGCCGTTCAGCAACGGGGAAAACTTCATTTGTGCCACGTTCCAGCAAAGGTGACCAATGCCCAACAAACCACCCGGTGAGCAACTGACATATCGGACATCTTTCAATGTCCTGTGTATTGTCTGCACCATCCATGCAAGGTGTGTCACTTCGTTCTTGAGGTCGGAGACCGGCTCGGCGGCACGGGGATTCGTAACCGTTCACGCCCCGGCGAGGCCGGGGCGTGCAAATTGATCTTCGCGCCGGGAGCAAAATCAGCGACACCGGTGGCATGTCGCAGGAGCCGCTGCTCACGGAAGAGCTGATTGCCCGGCAGTCGCCGGAGTCGCAGG
>DASZPH010000111.1:0-30748 GCA_035550375.1 Pirellulales bacterium
GGGCTGCCGGGTGAACGGTCCGGGGGAGACCGACGATGCCGACCTGGGCCTGTGGTGCGGGCCGAACCACGTGAATCTCAAGCGCCGCAGCGAAGAGCTGGGCGCCTTCAGCTACAGCGAGATTCTGCCGCGGCTCAAGCAAGAGCTGGACGCGCTGATCGAGGCGGGTAGCGCGCTTGTGTAAACGGGGCTCTGTGTAGGGGGCGCCCGTTCTTCGCGCCCGGATCGACCGACACGAGACACGAAAATCGGAAAAGACCTGAGCCAAAGCCATGCATACCATTCTGCCCACCATTCTCTCTCCCCTGCAGCTTCGCGATCTCGACTTCGATGAGCTCGAGCGGCTGGCGGAAGAAATCCGGGTCGAACTGCGCTCGATTCTCAAATACCGCAGCGCCCACTTCGGCTCAAACTTGGGCGTCGTGGAGCTCTGCCTGGCGTTGCACCGTGTTTACGATTTTTCACGAGACCGGATCATCTGGGACACCGGCCACCAGATCTATCCGCACAAGCTGATCACCGGCCGCTACCCCCAGATCCAGACGATCCGCACCAAGGGCGGGTTGATGGGCTTTCCCAACCCCAAGGAGAGCCCCTACGACTTGTTCGTCACGGGCCACGCCGGGTGCAGCATCTCCTGCGCGCTGGGGCTGAAGGCAGCCGACGAGTTGCTCGACCGCGAAGACCGCCGGGCCGTGGCGGTCATCGGCGACGGCGCCTTGCCCAGCGGCATCGTGTTCGAAGCGCTGAACAACGCGGGCGCCATGCGCCGCAACCTGACGGTCGTGCTTAACGACAATCGCATGTCGATCTGCCCGCGCGTCGGCTCGGTGGCTCGCTATCTCGACAAGACGCCGCAGGTCGATTATCCGATCGGCCTGCGCCGCCGCGACCGCGGCCCGCGAAACGCCAGCGCGGAGGCCAACAAACAGCGCGCGCCCAAGTCGTATGGGACGTTCTTCGAGGATCTCGGTTTTCGCTATATCGGTCCCATCAACGGGCACGACTTGCGAATGCTCGTCCAGGTGCTGGATGACCTCAAGCCGGCCGGGGGGCCGATTCTGCTTCATGTCCAGACCGAGAAAGGCCACGGCTTCGAGCCGGCGGTCAAGGATCCGGTCAAGTTTCACGCTCCCTCGCAGTTCGATTGGGACGGAGACGAGGTCGTGCCGCTGGCGGCTTCAGCCCTCCCGGCGTACACCAACGTGGCGAGCCAGGCGATCCATGCGGCCATGCGACGCGAGTCGAGCGTGGTAAGCATCGTGGCGGCGATGTGTGAAGGGAACAAGCTGCAGAAGGTTCGTGATCAGATGCCGGGCCGGTTTTTCGACAGCGGTATCTGCGAGTCGCACGCGGTGGCGTTCGCCGCCGGAATGGCCAAAAGCGGCGCCCGGCCAATCGTGGCGATCTATTCCACGTTCATGCAACGCGCTTACGATCAATTGTTCCAGGAGCTGTCGCTGCAGAACCTGCCGGTCACGCTTTGCCTCGACCGAGCGGGCCTGGCGGGTCCCGACGGCCCGACCCACCACGGCGTATTTGACCTGGCCTACGTTCGCTCTTTGCCCAATTTTACGGTCATGGCGCCCGGCGACGCGGCCGATCTGCCGCTCATGCTCGACCTGGCCCTCAGCTTGCCCGGTCCCGCTTCGATTCGTTATCCCAAGGCCGACGCCGAGCATGTCCAGCGACAGGTGGCGCCCGTCGAGGTAGGGAAGGCCGAGGTGATCCGCTGGGGCGACGACGGCATGTTCCTCGCCTGCGGAGCGATGTTCCCTTCATGCGTCGCGGCGGCCGACCGATTGCGTGCCGACGGTCTCGATGTGGGCGTGATCAACGCCCGATTCGTCAAACCACTCGACCGCGAGACCCTGCTCGCGGCCCTCGGCCGAGCCTCGTTCGTCATATCGGTCGAAGAAGGGGCGCTCGAAGGAGGTTTTGGCAGTGCCGTGCTCGAGGCTGCTAACGAAGCGGGTGTTGACGCACGGCACCTGTTGCGGCTGGGCATTCCCGACCGCTTCATCGAGCACGGCGAACGCGAAGAGCTGCTGGCGGACCTCGATCTTACGGCGGACGGTTTGTGCCAGCGAGCGCTCGCCTGGGCCGAGCGTTGCGGCCTGTGGCGCCGGGACACCATCCGCACGGACGCCGGGCCAAACGCCTTACCGCTTGCCGGCTTAAGCGGCGTCTCGCTGGCGACCGATCCAGTCGCCTCCTCGTAGCAAGCGCGCTCCCGCGTGCCGTCGCTTTGCAGCCGCACGTCGAATCGCAGCGCCATTCGGCTGACACCCGGTATATTGGAGCGTGGCGAAGCCCTTGACTTTCGCCGGCTTCGACGTCGCTTCGGCCTTCCGCCGGAATCGCACATGCAAGAAAACCCGTACCAGGCGCCCGACGAGCGGTCGCGGCCGCGCCAAGTCCGCTACATGCGCGGTCTGGCCGGTTGCCTGTGGCTCTCAGCTTTCTGGATCTGGCTTTTCGTCTTCGCCGGCCTGGGCTACGTTCTGTGGGTCGCTTGGCCGCTGATACGCTGGAATTAACGTAGCAGGCACGCTCCGCGTGCCGTCGCGGTGCCTGCCGAGAGACACCGCGACCAATTTCAAGCCCACACACCGAAGGCGCGGGCCAACCGGTCCTCGAATTCGCCCAACGGCCCGGAAGCGACGGCACGGCGGAGCGTGCCTGCTACTTTGAGCTTACATAGTGAAGATACTCATCGGGCGACAAGCCAGCCTTGACGGGATTAGAGGCGACGTAGCGTCGGAGGTGCTCAAATTGTTCCGTTGCGCTGGGCCGATACCAGTGTGGAAGTTTGCCTTCCCGGAATCGCCGCGGGTCAAAAGCTCAAATGCCATCAGTGGATTATAGTAGCAGGCACGCTCCGCGTGCCGTCGCCGTCCCTGCCGAGAGACCCCGCCACCAATTTCAAGCCCGCACACCGAAGGCGCCGGCCAACCGGTCCTCGAATTCGACGTCCCACAGCCCGGAAGCGACGGCACGACGGAGCGTGCCTGCTACTTTGAGCTTACATAGTGAAGATACTCATCGGGCGACAAGCCAGCCTTGACGGGATTAGAGGCGACGTAGCGTCGGAGGTGCTCGAATTGCTCTGGGCTGCGTATGAGATGGTCGAAGCTCTCTTCCTGCCAGAATCGGCCGCTTCGCCCAAGTAATCGGTTAACCTTTCCTGCTGAGAATTTCTTCCATGATTCGCATTGCGGCTGGATCTCGGTCGCGCCGCGCAGACAACAGAGCAAATGGACGTGATTGGGCATCACCACGAAGTCGCCCAGATCGTATCGTTCGCCGTCAAAATGTCGCAGGGCGTCGCTCACGATTTGGGCGACGGCCCTCCGCCGCAGCACGCAGGCGCCGAGGCCGCGATCAAGGTCGTCCATGAACTGGCGTGTAAAGGTGCCATGATACTCGTCGTCGAGATGGGCTCTCCTCCGCAGGTTGTTCTTCCAATCGGCGGCATGCGGATCGATGCCATGCCGACGCAGCCAGTCATCGCGCCGTTTATGCCAGGCGCGCAGCAGCGATTGCGGAACGGAGTCGTCCGTACGAAAGGTGACGAAGTACGTTACGCTGGCTGATACCAGTGTGGCAGTTTGCCTTCCCGGATGATTAACTCGCCGTGCGGGTCAAAAAGCTCAAATGCCATCAGTGGATTATAGTAGCAGGCACGTTTCCGCGTGCGGTCGCCGTGCCTGCCGAGAGACCCCGCCACCAATTTCAAGCCCGCACACCGAAGGCGCCGGCCAACCGGTCCTCGAATTCGACGTCCCACAGCCCGGAAGCAACGGCACGACGGAGCGTGCCTGCTACTTTCGGCAGGCTGGTCGCTCGTTTGCTAAAATGGAAGGCCACAATTCCCTCCAAGCCGGCCTGCCAGCGTGAGTATTTCCACACCATTCATCCACCGCCCGGTCGGGACGACCCTACTGACGGCGGCCGTGATGTTGGCAGGCGCGCTCGGTTATTTCATGCTTCCCGTGTCGCCTTTGCCGCAGGTCGACTTTCCGACGATCCAAGTCAGCGCCACCCTCCCCGGCGCAAGCCCGGAAACGATGGCCTCGGCGGTTGCAACTCCGCTCGAACGCCAGTTCGGCCGCATCGCGGGCGTGACGGAGATGACCTCGGCTAGCTCCTTGGGGATTTGCCAGATCACGCTGCAATTCGATCTCAACCGCAACATCAACGCCGCCGCGCGCGACGTCCAGGCCGCCATCAACGCCGCCCGGGGCCGCTTGCCTCCCAACCTGCCGCAGAACCCCACCTATCGCAAGATCAACCCGGCCGACGCGCCGATCATGATCCTGGCCTTGACCAGTGACACCTACACCAAGGCCCGGATGTACGACGTCGCCTCGACCATCCTGCAGCAGAAACTGTCGCAGGTCCGGGGCGTCGGGCAGGTGGTCGTCGGCGGGGGAGCGGCGCCGGGCGTGCGCATTGACCTCAGCCCCACGATTATGAACCACTTTGGCGTGGCGCTCGACGACGTGCGTATGGCCGTCAGCAACGCCAACGCCAACCGCCCAAAAGGGCAGATTGCCGATGAGACCCGAGCCTGGTCGATCGGCGTCACCGACCAGTTGCTGACGGCCGCCGAATACCGGCCGCTGATCGTCGCCTACCGCAACGGGGCGCCGGTGCGTTTGGGCGATGTGGCCACGGTCACCGATTCCGTGGAAGATTTGCGCAGCGGCGGCCTGTTCAATGGCCAGCCCTCGATCATGCTCATTATCTTCCGACAGCCCGGCGCCAATATCATCGGCACCGTCGACCGCCTCTACTCAGTGCTGCCGCAGTTGAAGGCCCAGATTCCCGCCGACATCGAACTGAACGTGGCGCTCGACCGCACGGCCACGATTCGCGCCAGCGTCCACGATGTGCAAGTCACGCTCATCGTCTCGGTTGTGCTGGTGATCCTGGTCGTGTTTGCTTTCTTGCGAGACCTGCGGGCAACGGTGATTCCCAGTGTGGCGGTTCCGGCGTCGCTCGTCGGCACGTTCGGCGTGATGTATCTGGCCGGTTACAGCCTCGACAACCTGTCACTCATGGCGCTGGCAATCGCCACGGGTTTCGTCGTCGACGACGCGATCGTGGTCATCGAAAACATCTCGCGGCATTTGGAGGCGGGGATGTCACCGATGGCCGCTTCGCTACAGGGAGCCAAAGAGATCGGCTTCACTGTCCTTTCGATTAGCGTCTCGTTGGTGGCGGTGTTCATTCCCATTCTGCTCATGAGCGGGCTGGTGGGACGGCTCTTCCGCGAATTCGCGGTCACCCTCTCGGTGGCGATCATGGTCTCGCTGGTGATTTCGCTCACCACCACGCCCATGATGTGCGCCTATATGCTCAAATCGAAGCACGATGAGCGGCACGGCCGGCTATTTCGTCTGTCGGAGCGGATATTCGATTTAATGGTCGGCTTCTACGCCCGAACGCTCGGTTGGGTCTTGCACCATCAACGGCTGACGATGCTGGTCACCCTCTCGACAATCGGGTTTACGGTCTACCTCTACATCATCGTCCCCAAGGGATTCTTTCCGCAGCAGGATACGGGCCGCCTGATCGGCAACCTCGTGGCGGATCAGGACACCTCGTATCAGGCGATGGATTTCCTCATGAAACGATTCGCCGCGGCGGTCCTCGAGGATCCGGCCGTCGGTGGTCTGACCATCTCCACGGGGGGGCAGAGTGGAGCGACCAACAACGCCCGTATGTTTGTCTCCCTCAAGCCGCTCGAAGAGCGACTGCTCAGCGCCGACCAGGTGATCGGCCGCCTTCGCGGCAAGCTGGCGAAAATCCCCGGCGCGACGCTCTATCTGTCGGCCTATCAAGACCTGCGTATCGGCGGTCGGCCCACGAGCGCCCAGTATCAATACACGGTCCGGGGCGACAGCCTCGAGGACCTCAAGCAGTGGGGACCGATGTTGCTGCGGGAGATGCGCAAGATTCCCGGCCTGGCCGACGTCAACACCGACCAACAAGACAAAGGTCTGCAATCGACTCTTACGATCGACCGCGTCGCCGCGGCCCGGCTGGGGGTCACCATCCAGCAGATCGACGACACGCTCTACGACGCCTTCGGCCAGCGGATGGTGTCGACCATGTATAAGCCGCTCAACCAATATCACGTCGTGATGGAAGTCGAGCCGTCCTTCTGGCAGAACCCCGACGCCTTGCGGCACGTTTACGTCAGCGGTCAGAACGGCGCCCAGATTCCCTTGTCGGCACTGTACAAATACAGCAACAAGACAACTCCCCTGTCGGTCAACCATTCCGGTCAGTTCCCGTCCGTGACCATTTCCTTCAACTTGGAGCCCGGCATGTCGTTGGGACAGGCGGTGCCGCTGATCGAGGGAATGGCCGGCAGTCTGGGAATGCCCGAAAGCATTCAGGGGAGCTTCCAAGGGACGGCGCAGGCGTTCCAGGCGTCGCTAAGCAATCAGCCCTTGTTGATTCTGGCGGCGCTGGTGGCCGTGTACATCGTGCTGGGCATCCTCTACGAAAGCTTCATTCATCCGCTGACGATTCTTTCGACGCTCCCGTCGGCGGGCGTGGGGGCGTTGCTCGCGTTGCTGGCCTGCGGCATGGAACTGAACGTGATGGGGCTGATCGGCATCCTGCTTTTGATCGGCATCGTGAAGAAGAATGCCATCATGATGATCGACTTCGCCCTGGAGGCCGAGCGCAACCACGGGAAGTCGCCCGAGGCGGCTATCTACGAAGC
This sequence comes from Pirellulales bacterium, assembly GCA_035550375.1. Classification (GTDB taxonomy): domain Bacteria; phylum Planctomycetota; class Planctomycetia; order Pirellulales; family JAICIG01; genus DASSFG01. The sequence goes on from DASZPH010000111.1 coordinate 6,743, forward strand.
CTGCCTGCTCCGCTTTCGTCCGATCACCATGACCACCATGGCCGCCCTTCTGGGAGGGCTGCCGCTGGCGCTGGGCACGGGCAACGGGGCCGAACTTCGCCAGCCGTTGGGAGTTGCCATCGTGGGTGGTCTCATTTTCAGCCAGATGCTGACGCTCTACACAACCCCCGTCGTCTACCTTTACATGGTTGCGATGGCCGATCGGGTTAAAAACCGAAAACAGTCCGTCGCACATGCGCGGAGTGGCGAGCAGGAGGCGTGAGCCTCCAGGCAGCACCTTGACCAGTCTCCGACTAATTTCGTAGCGACTACCGCAACTCACTCGACACGCCACCCGCGGCCGGCACGTAGCACTTCGTTACGTAGTCGGTCACCATGCGGTTGGCGTTAAAACGCCAGCCGAGCGTGCGGATGGCGCACTTCATGCGCGTGATCCACTCCCGCGGCAGCCCGTCGCGGTCGCGCGTGTAGTAGCAGGGAAGCACTTCGTCGCACAGCACGGCCAGGAGCGACTCGCCGTCGCGGCGGTCGCAAACGTGCGTGTCGGCGTGGGTGTAGCCCTCGCCAATGGCAAAGCCGTTGTTCCCTTCGTACGCTTCGGCCCACCAGCCGTCGAGGATCGACAGGTTCAGGCCTCCGTTGAGCACCACTTTCTGGCCGCTCGTCCCCGACGCTTCGAGCGGCCGGCGCGGGTTGTTGAGCCAGACGTCGACCCCTTGAACGAAGTGGCGGCAGGTGTTGATGTCGTAGTCTTCCACGAAGACCAGCTTGCCGGCGAACCGCGGGTCGCGCGTCAACCGCGCGATGCGCTGCAGAATCTGCTTGCCCGGTTGATCGTGCGGGTGGGCCTTGCCGGCGAAGACGAACTGGATCGGCGTGCGGGCGTTGCCGGCTAACTCGGCGATGCGCTCGATGTCGGAAAAGATCATGTCCGCGCGCTTGTAGGTCGCAAAGCGGCGGGCAAAACCGATCGTCAGGGCGTCCATGCTCAGCGAGCGGCTGAGCATCGACACGTGGGAGGGCGGCTCGCCGCGGCGGCGGGCCTCGCGCGAGGCTCGGCGGCGCACAAAGTCGATCAGCCGCGACTTGAGCGTCTGGTGCGTTTCCCACAGTTCGGCGTCGCTGACCTCGTCGATTTTCTCCCAGGTCTGCGGCTCGCCGCTTTCGCGTACCCAGTCGGGGCCGAGATGCCGGTCGTAAAGCTCGTGCATCGGCGTCGCCAGCCAGGTGAAGACGTGAACGCCGTTGGTGATGTGGCCGATCGGCACCTCGTCCTCGGTGCGGGTCTGAAACAGGGGCTTCCACATTTCGCGCGAGACCTGACCGTGCAGGCAGGACACGGCGTTCGCCCGCCGCGACGCCTTGAGCGCCAGGACGGTCATGCAGAATTCTTCGCTGAAGTTGTACGGGTCGACGCGGCCCAGCGCCAGCAGGGCCTCGTGAGCCAGGCCTAGCCGGTCGCGTAGCGGGCCCAAATGCTCTTCGATCAGCTCGGCGGAAAACCGGTCGTGTCCCGCGGGAACTGGCGTGTGGGTGGTGAACACGACGTTTTGCGCCACGCGACGCAGCGCCTGCTCGAAGTCGATGCCCTCCATCGTCATGTGGTGATGGATTACTTCCAGCGCCGCGAAGGCGCTGTGCCCCTCGTTGAGGTGCAGCACGCTGGGCGAGATACCCAGGGCCCGCAGGGCCTTCACCCCCCCCACTCCCAGGAGCAATTCCTGGCGGATGCGCGTGCGGTGGTCGCCGCCGTAGAGCCGGGCCGTCAGCTCGCGGTCCTCCGGCCGGTTGCCGTCGACGTTGGCGTCGAGCAGGTAGAGCGTGTTGCGGCCCACGGCGACCCGCCAGACGCGGGCGTGAATGGCCCCACGCCGCGTGTCGACGTGGATCACCAGCGGCTGTCCGCCGCGGTCCAGAGCCGGTTCCACCGTCAAACGGCCCGGCTCGTTGGTGATGTACTCCTCGTGCTGCCAGCCATCGAGGTCGAGCCGCTGGTGAAAATAGCCCTGCCCGTAGAAGAGCCCCACGCCCACCAACGGGATGCCCAGGTCGGAAGCGCTCTTGATGTGGTCGCCGGCCAGCACCCCCAGCCCCCCGGAGTAGATGGGCAACGACTCGTGAATGCCGAACTCTGCGGAGAAATAGGCCACCGGGCGGGCCCACAGCACGCCCGCGTGCCGGGCTCCCCAGGTATTGCGGGCGGCCTTGTATTCCTGCAAGCGGCGGTAGGCATGGTTGATGCGGCCGTGCAAAACCATCTCCTGGGCCCGCTGCTCGAGATCGTGGAGCGACATTTCGTCGAGCATGACGATCGGATTGTGGTCCAGCTCGCGCCAACGACCTGGCGAAAGCTCCCTGAAAATCTCGGTCGCGTCGTTGTCCCAGCTCCACCAAAGGTTTCGGGCCAGAGCCCGGGTGCGGTCGTAGGACTGGCTGGAGAAATGGGCCTGCGTCCGCAGCTCTCCCACCAGGGGGGCGATCTGCCCCGAAACCTCAACCAGCTCGCGCACGTCGTCGGCCGAAAAGAGCCGGACCGAAGCCGTTTGCACCACCAGTACGCCGAGGAGCACCCCCATGTCCACTACGGGCACGCCGGCAAACGAGCGATAGACCTCCTCGCCCGTTTCCGCGAAGTATTTGAAGCGAGGATGTTTCTCCGCTTCTTCCAGCACCACCGGCTGAAGCTGCTCGGCCACCAGCCCGACGAGGCCCTCGCGCAGCGGCATGCGCACACGGCCGATGGATTCGGGCAAAAGCCCTTTTGTAGCAGCCAATACCAGGTGAGTGCGGTCGGGCTCGATCAGGTAGACCGAGCAGACGTCGGCGCGAAAACGCTGGCAGACCAGATCCACCAACTGGCCCAGCCCCTCGGCAGGCGACGCACGCCGCGAGAGGCGGGCGGCAAGCTCTTCCAAATCGGTGTGACGCGGCCGACCATCGGCGGTGGTGAGCAGGGTGTCCATGCGATTCCTCTGGGGCAAGCGGTGCGGGGGAGCCACATCCCATCGACGGGCGTGGCTTGAACTTGGCGTTCCAGGGCACCTTGCGTGCCGGTTGCCGCTGGGTGGGGAAAATCGACCCGAATTGAGCAATTGCGTGGCACGGCCTGCCGCGGTTTAGGGCAGGGGTTGACCTGTCGCGCAGGCGTCCGGCGTCCAGTCCGACACGTCCGCAGGCCACCCCGGAAAACCAACCTCCGATCGAGATGGCCTTCCGCCGGGCCCAGCACGGTTACAATAGGATGCTGACGAACGAACGCTTCGCGACGAGTGCGCCATCTTTGGCCCCCTGTAGAACCAGCTAAATGGACTTCGTAACCCCGGTGCTCCTGTTCGGCGCCTGTGCGGCCGCCGTCCCCGTCGTACTGCACCTGGTCATGCGCCAGCAACCGCGGCACCTGCTGTTTCCGGCTCTGCGATTTGTACAGGTTCGGGAGAGCGCGAATCGTCGCCGGTTGAGACTGCGGCATTTGCTGTTGTTACTTCTGCGTGTCGCCGCGATCTTCCTGCTGGCCGTGGCGCTGGCGCGGCCGAGCATCAAGTCGGGCGGCCTGATCGGCGACGAAGAATCTCCGGTGGCGGCGGCGCTGGTTTTCGATACCTCACCGCGGATGGGTTACAAAAGCGAGAACAAGACGCGCCTGGAAGCAGCCCAGGAGACGGCAAGCTGGCTGCTGAAGCAGCTCCCAACCGATAGCCTGGTGGCCGTCGTCGATTCCGCACCGGGACAACCTGTTTTTCAAGTCGACATGGGGGCGGCGCAGCAGCGCGTCAGCCGCCTGGAGACGACCGCCGCTCCGCAAGACTTATGGACGGTGATCGAGCAGGCGGCCGAGTTGCTGAAGAAGGGCGAGCCGGAGCGGAAAGAGACGCCCGAACGGAAAGAAATGTACATTTTTTCCGATTTGGCGAAGGCCGAGTGGGACCCCCAAGCCGCCTCCCGCCTGCGGCATCGGCTGGCAGAGATCACCGGGCTGGGAATCTACGTGATCGACGTGGGTGTCAACGCCCCGCAAAACCTCGCCCTGGGCGAACTGCGGCTATCGTCGGAATCGATCACGCGCAACCGGCCCTGGTCGATCGCCACGGAGGTGCAGAGCACGGGTCTGGCCGACGAACGGGCCGTCGAGGTCTACATCGTCGGCGACAACGGAGAAGAGCAAAAGCGAGCCCAGGAGGTTCTCAAGGTTGCTGAGGGGGCGAGCCAAGGGATCGAGTTCTCGCTGGGCCCGCTCGACACGGGCACCCACCAGGGCTTTGTGCGAATCGTGGGAGCCGACGGTTTGGAGATCGACGACCGCCGCTGGTTCACGCTCGACGTCAAGCCCCCGTGGAAAGTGCTCATCGCCGCGGCGCCGCCGGCGCGGGCGCGAGCGTGGTTTCTCGCGCAGGCCCTGGCTCCCGACGCCTGGCGGCAAACGGGGCGCGCCCGGTTCGAATGCGAGGTGGTCCGCTTCGCCGACTTGTCCCGCTCGTCCCTGGAAGACTTCTCGGTGGTCTGCCTGCTCGACCCCGGGCCGCTCGACGACAGCCTCTGGCAGCAAATCGCCCGTTACGCCGAGGGAGGCGGGGGAGTCGCGATTTTTCTGGGCGAGTCTACACAACCGGGGGCTTTAAAGGGGGAGACTCTCAAGCAGCTTCTGCCGGGAGACGTGGGAAAACTGCCGGCCCTATTCCCCGACGGCGACTTGCACCTCACCATCTCCAACGACCAGCATCCAATGGCGGCCAAGTTTCGCCCGCTGCAGGGTTCGATCCCCTGGGAATCGCTCCCCGTCTACCGCTACTGGCCCATCCACAACGTGGCGAAAGGGGTGACCACGGTGGCCAGCTACAGCAACCGAGAACCGGCCATTCTGGAACGCGCCTTCGGCAAGGGGCACGTGGTGACGATGACGACGCCCATCTCCGTCGGCCCCGACACGCCGCAAGACCGTCGCTGGAACGACCTGCCTACCGGACTGGAAGCCTGGCCCTACCTAATGCTCGTCGATCAGATGGGCTCCTACCTGGCCGGCAGCACAGACGGGCAACTGAACTACCTGGCGGGAGAGACGGCCGTCCTACGCACGTCTCGCGACGAGCGGTACAACACCTATCTGCTCACGACGCCGCGGGGAGACACCTACCGGCAGTCGGCCGATCCGAAGCAGCGCTCGATCGCCATCGCGTCAACGCAATGGATTGGCAACTACCAGGTCGCCGCCGGGGGTGAGCAGGGCGGCCTCAATCGGGGATTCAGCGTCAACGTGGCGCCGAAGGCCAGCGACCTCACCCGCACCGACGAAGACGGTTTGAAGCAGGTGTTCGGAGACGCGGAATTCCGCCTGGCACGCAGCCGTGAGGAAATCGACCGCAACATCAGCACGGGCCGCGTCGGCCGCGAACTGTTTCCACTTTTGATGGCGCTTCTAGCGATTGCGCTCGCCGTCGAACACGTGCTCGCCAACCGGTTCTATCGCAGCGGGGACGGCAAACGACGGCAACCCGCGGCATCGCCCCTGGCCCTGGGAGGGGCGTAGGGGCCCGCCTCCTATGCGCCGACATACTTCGCATACACCGTGCGAGCCGTGGCGATGTCGTCGGTGCCGCCGATGATGGCACGGCCGTCAGGAAAGATGGTGAGCGTGTAGCCGTCGACTTCCAGACGCAACAGGAACGGATTGCGGGACAGGCGGCCTACTCCCGCAAGCTTTTGTGCCAAGAGGTCGAGCCCAACCGCGCCGCGACCGGGCTGGACGAGTTGCACGGCGTTGCGGCCGCAGAGCACCGCCGTGTGCGTGCCGCGCTCGCCCGACAGCCATTCGAACTCCCGGCGGACGCAGGTCAGGCAATCAGACGCTTCACGTAGACCGGCCGCCTTCATCGCAAGGAAACGGTTCTCCCAAAGATCGATCACCATCAGCGAGCGCTGCACCGCCTCGCGATGGCCGCTGACAATCTTGATGCACTCGGTTGCCTGAATCGAGGCGACGACGTTCACGATCGAACCCAGGATTCCCGCCGTGTCGCAGGTCTCGGTCGTTCCGGGGGGAGGCGCTTCGGTGATCAGGCAGCGCAGACAAGGAGTCTCGCCGGGCAAGATGGTCATCGTCTGGCCGCCGGCCCCGATCGAGCCTCCATAGACCCAGGGAAGATTCAGCTTCACCGCCGCGTCGTTGATCAAGAAGCGCGTTTCAAAATTGTCGGTGCCGTCGACGATGCAATCGACCCCTTCCAAGAGACTGAGGACGTTGAGGTAATCGACGTCAGTGACGATCGGCTCGATCTCGATCTGGGAGTTGATGCGGCGAAGTTTGTTCGCGGCGGCGATCGCCTTGGGCAGGTTTGCCGCGACGTCGTCTTCGTCGAAGAGCACCTGCCGCTGCAAGTTGGTCGTTTCCACAAAATCGCGGTCGACGATCCGCAGTTTGCCGATCCCGGCGCGCGCCAACGTGTTGGCCAGCACGCTCCCGAGCGCACCGCAGCCGCAAACGAGCACACGGCTGGCCATCAGCCGGCGTTGTCCGTCTTCGCCCAGGGGTGCAAAACGGATCTGGCGAGAGTAGCGATCAAGCATGGGAGGCGGACTTCAATTCTGCGCTGATGTTCAAACCACGTAGCCTGCGAATTCGCCCCGGCCGGCAAGGTCGCGCTGCAGCAGATCGCACTCGCGGCGCGCGTTGGCAAGATCGTCACGCCAGCCGGCCGAACGCATGGCCAGGACGGGTTGGGGGAGCGCTCGCGTGCGCAGGGCGAGCTCTTCGGCCGACGCCTCTTCGCAAACGACCAGATCGGCCCAATCCGGCGCCAGCGCCGGTTCAGCCACACCCGCGTACGTAGCCAGCAGGAGGTTGGGGGCAAACCGCCGAAGGGAGCGGTCGAGTCGTTCGTCGGTCGCGAGCACCGCCACGGCCGCGGCGGGCCACTTCGCCAGCCGTCGGAGTTTATGAGGCAGCGACGCGGCGTCTCCCTCGAGTTCGACAAACAACACCACGCCCAAGCGGCTTGCCTCGCTGCATAATTCCTCAGTCGGCTCCGCCACGTACATGGCCACGTCGGCTTCATGCCAATCGGCGAGCGGCAATTCGGGCAGCTCATTCGATTGAACGGCTCGCGGCACCCAGGCGCGCCCCTCGAAGATCAGCCGTCGACGCAATACGCCCAGCGGCCGGATGCCAAACGGCTGTGTTCCACTGGCCAAGACGTCGTCACCTTGGCGAAGCTCAAATTGCGCCTGGTAGAGAAAGGGCATCTCCCCCGACCAGAAGCAGGGATCGGGAACGACTGCTTCCATCAGGAGCGAGGACGGCTCGCCGGGTTGGTGTGCGAAAGGGTGGGCCGCGAAGGGAATCTTGGCCGGCAGTGTGCGGGAGTACTGGCAAACCGGTCCGACGAGCTGGCCGGTTAGAACGCAGTTGGGTGGCGGTTCCCAGACGCGCGCATAAACGCGCGCCGCCGCGTTATTCGCGTCGCCGAAGAAGATCTCGAACTCGTGCTGATTTGCACCGTTCATCGCAATCCGCGTTTGCCTTGGTCCTCACCAGGCCCGTAAAACCGCGACCCGGCGACGCCCATTCTACCACCCGTTGCTAGTCTTCGGGCGGAGCGGCAAGATCTGGCTGCAAAAGAAGGGGGTAAAGAAGGTCCTTCGTCGACGTGGCGCTCGGTCTGGAACGCCCGCGGAACCCTTCCGAACAAGGCAGGGTTTATTTCCTTTCCTTGATGTTGAGTTCGATCGTTGACTGACCGATCTTGCGGGCCAGCTTGTCTTCGATCGTCAGCTCAAGCGTGTACGTTCCCTCGTAGATCGTTTTGGGAAGCGTGATGAAATAGTGCAGGAAGAAGTCTCGGCGTCGGTTCTGGCAGTGCTCCTCGGCGTGCCCCAGGTCGTCGTGCGCCACTCGCCGACCCTGTCCGTCGAGAATTTGGTAGCTCGCTTCCAGCGACGTATGAAAGCCATCGGCGGTCTCTTCGCTTTTAAAATTCTCGACCTCGGCGTAGATCAGCAACGGTTGTCCGGGCCTGAATTGGGCCGGTTCGACGCGCTTCAGCACCCCGTAGCTGTGCACGTCGGTGCAGAAGGCCAGGTTGCGAACGACGAGCGGCCCCTGCTCGCCCAAAGCGGCAACCGCCTTGGAGAGATGGAGGCTGGCCTCGCCGGCTCGGCGGGTCGGATCGCCGATCCGCTGGCGGTCGAGGTACACACTCAAGGCAAAGAGTTGTTTCGACCAATACTCCTGCTCGCCCGGCGAGATTCCGGAAATCGGGCGCAGGGCGTCATCGCGCCGGCCGGCCGTCACGTCGAGCAGGCGGAGATAGATCTGGTTCGCCAGCGCGTCGGGAGATTGGGGGTGGTCGCGCGTCTCTCGCTCCAATTCGCCGATTGCCGCCCCGAGATGTTGTTGCCATGTCCCGTTGCCTGGAGACTGGCCACCGGGGGGTGGTGTCGCGGCAGCGCGTGGCGCGGCTTCCGGCTCGGCTTGGCCGTTTGTGGCGCGAGCTTGGGATAACGCGTCGGCTTGCGGCAAGGACTCGGCAGGGGCGACATACGCCACCCGCTCAACCTTGGAGGATCCGAGTTCGCTTTCCGGAGCGTGTGGCGCGGATGCCTCCGGGCCGGATTCTCTGGCCGCGGGTGGGTCGTTGATCCCGATCACCTCCTCGGTCGCGGCGGGCGCGCCGGCCGCCTCCGCCTCTCGCTGGGCGGTCCGGCGCCGGTACGCAATCGATGCCCGAACCGTCTGGATCAGCATCGGCCAATAGGCCGGATCGGTCTTCCGCAGGTCTTCGATCAGCCGCTGCTGCGCTTCGGGCTGCATCGGACCCAGCGTCGCCAGTTCCGCCAGCACATCGTCGAGAACTCGTGGATCGGGCGCGGCCCCGTCGGCGGTGGCCGCGACTTTGGCGCCTTGAGTTGGCGCCGTCGTCGAACCCGGTGCCGCCGACGCGCTTGCGAGCGCCGCAGCCTGGTTCCCCGCATCCGGCGCCGCGGCCTGGGTGTCGGACGGCCGGGGCTTTTTGGCTGGTAGAGCGCAACCCAGGCTGACCAAGACCGCCAGCAGCATAAGTCGGCAGATCGTCGCTCGGTGCGGCATGCGAACGAGGGGCAGGAAGGGATGAGCCGGGGAGGCGGAAGAATAGGTAAAGCCCTCGCTCGCTGCAAGGCAGACCAGGCAGACTGCGTCATCCGGTGAAAAAAGTGCCGGTGGGCGTAAAGATTGCGCCTACCGTACCGACAGACGCTTACGATCCTCGGCGGCGGCGAGGCGAACCACCAGTTGCTCCAGCACCGTGCGGGCCCGTGCCGGCGCGGAGCTCGTCCCCTTCAGCGCCAGATCGGCCTCCAGCAGCCAGCGGTAGATCTCCCCGGCCCGCTGGCGTCCCAGCCGGCGGAGTTGGGTCTCGGTTCTCTGCATCACAAACGGTTTGACCCCCGCCAGTTCAAGCGCCTGCCGTAGGCTGGCTCGGCCGCCGGCGGCCTCGGAGTGCTCGATCAACCGGGTGGCGGCGGCGAAGCGCCGCAGCGTGGCGGCGATCTGCGCCAGGATGGCGATCGGGTTCTCGCCCGAAAGGAGCAACCGGTCGAGCTCGACCAGCGCCTGGCTCGTCCGTCCTTCGACGGCCGCGTCGAGCATGTCCCAGGCCGTTTTGGCCCGCCAGCCCCCCACAAGCTGCTGCGCGAGTTGGGCACCGATGGCCGCCCCGCCTGCTGCCGCCGCGAGCTTGGCCAGTTCCTGATCGATCAGGCCCAGTTCGGGGCCGATGATTTCAACCAGCAGTTCGGCTGCATCGTGTTCCAGCCGCGCCCCGTGCCGCTCACGTGCCAGCGTGCCGAGCCACTTGATAAGTTTCGCCTCCGGCGGCGACTTGCATTCTACCGCGAGCCCGTGGGCCGCCGTATGCTTTGCCAGCCGGGTGTTGCCCGGCCACGACTCGACGACAAGCACCAAGGTGCCGGTGCGGCTCGGCCGCGCCGCGTAATCCTCCAGATGGGCCCGATTCTCCGAGACAAAATCGTCGGCGTCGTCGACGACCACCAGCCGTTGGCCGCCGCCGAACAGCCCGACGGTGAGCAGCTCGTCGGAGACCGTTCGCCACTCGGCCGTGCGTCCGTCGAAGCGGCTCAAGGCGAACTCGGATTCCTGTTCGCCGAGGACGATACGTCGTAGCTCGGCGAGTGCAAGCCCCTTCAAAAAAGGCTCATCCCCAAACAGGGCGCACACCGGCGGTATCGACGGGTGTGATTTCTCGGCCAGAAAATCGATCGCGTGCACGGCGGGCATGCGAGCGATTGTAGCGTGCCCCGCCTGCCCTTGTAATAATCCGCCAGCAGGGAACAATGACCAGAGGACGGGCTTCCTAGCCCGTCCAGTTTGGTTCTCTGATAGCTTGCATTGTTGCGGGACGGCCTGGGAAGGCCATCCTCCGGGAGAGCGCGGTGTCGAGCGGCCCGCTGGATGCCAAGGAACAGATTAAGCGGATGGTCGACATCGTCGATCTGATCGGCGAGTCGCTTCCGCTCAGGCGCGAAGGACGGGCCTATAAGGGCCTCTGTCCCTGGCACGACGATTCGCGCCCCAGCCTGCACGTCAACCCCGAGCGGCAGACGTTTCGCTGCTTTGTGTGCAACATCGGCGGCGACATTTTCACTTTCGTCGAGAAGCGCGAGGGCGTTACGTTTCGCGAAGCGCTCGCCATCCTGGCCGAGCGGGCTGGCGTGACGCTCGCGCCTGCACGCGGCAGCGGGGCAGGCTCGTCGGCTGAGGCCGACCAGCGGCGGCGCTTATTGCAGGTGGCCGTGTGGGCCGAGCAGCAGTTTCATGAATGCCTGATTCACGCGCCCGAGGCCGAACTGGCCCGCCGCTATTTGCAGGATCGGGGAATTACCGCTGAAAGTGTGGCGCGCTTCCATCTCGGCTTCGCGCCGAATCAATTTGACTGGCTCATCAAGCGGGCGCGGGTCGCCTCGATCCCCCCGGCAGTTCTAGAGAAGGTCGGTCTCGTCAGGACGAAGGCCGAGGGGGGCGGTCACTACGATTTCTTTCGCGGCCGGGTTCTTTTCTCGATTCGCGACCTGCAAGGCCGGCCGGTGGCGGTCGGCGGACGAGTGTTACCCGGCGCCGATCGAAACACCCCCAAATACATCAACACCCCGGAAACGGCCCTTTTTTCCAAGAGCCGGATGCTCTATGCGCTGGACCGGGCCAAGGACGCCATCACGCGCAGCCGAACCGCGATGGTGATGGAGGGGTACACCGACGTGGTGATCGCCCACCAATGCGGGCTGGAAAACGCCGTGGCCGTGCTTGGCACTGCATTGGGCGAGCAACATATCGGCATCTTGCGGCGGTTCGCCGACCGCGTTCTGCTCGTGCTCGACGGCGACGAAGCCGGCCGCCGGCGGGCCGACGAAATTCTGGAGCTTTTCGTGTCGGCCCAGATGGATCTGCGGATTCTGACCTTGCCCGATGACCTCGATCCGGCCGATTTTTTGCTAACCCGCGGCAAAGAGCCGTTTGAGGAGCTCCTGGCGACGGCGGTCGACGCGCTGGAGCACAAGCTGCGGATCGCCACCGCGGGCCTCGACGCCCAAAGCGGGGTCGACGAGGCGCACCGGGCGCAAGAAGAAATGCTCCGCACGCTGGCCAAAGCGCCGCGCCCGGCAGACACGGCCGCCCATCTGCGAGAAGCCCACATTCTCAGCCGGCTGTCCCACCGTTTTCACGTGTCGGAAGTCGTGCTCCGCGATCGCCTTCGCGCCCTGCGCGACAAGGGGAGCAAACCGCGGCCTGCCCCCGCAGCTTCATCGGCGGCAGCCCCGTCACCATCGTCCCAGCCGCGCGCGAAGCCGGGAAAGATCGACAAAGCAGAGCAGGAATTGCTCGAGCTGGTGCTGCAAACGCCTCAGCTCGTGGAGCAGATCGCCCAGCGATTTCCGCCTGCGGCGTGGAGTGATGCGGCCCGCCGGCAGGTGTTTACCGTCTGCTGCCGGCTGGCCGCGCAAGGAATCGAGTCGACCGTCGACCGGTTGCTATTGGAGATCGACGACGGACAGCTTAAAACGCTCATCATTGAGCTTGACGAACTCCAAAGGCGTCGGCCCAAACCCGATCCCCATCGGGAGGCAACGTCACTTTTGGCCGTTATTTGCGAGCCGTCGGCCGTGGCCCCGCGCATCCTGAGGCCCGCTCTCAGCGATGCGACCACGAGCGCCGAGGACGTGGATCGGATCGTCAAAAAGGCTCAGCTCCGGCACGGCATTTCCGCACCCACGGATGGGTAAGGATGCCACGCCAGATTGGCCGCGAACGCGAAGCTTGTTGCCTTTGCTGACCGTAGCCATAATCGACTTGTCTCTATTACGCGTCGTTCGGCGCGGGAGGAAGATCAGGTGCACCATTCGGATCACGATTTGTCGGAATTGGTCGCGACGGGCAAGGCCCAGGGATATTTGACCTACGATCAGGTCAACGAATACCTGCCCGACGAAGCGGTCAACCCCGACAAGCTCGACAGTCTGCTCGTCGCCCTGGAGGATATGGGGATCGAGCTGGTGGAAGAGGCGCCCGAGCGCCGCGTCGAGCTGGCGGCCTTTACGGCGGATGAGCCGCTCGACTCGAAGAGTATCGCGCCCGAGGCCGAGCCCGAGATGGGGTCGGAGGACGAGACTCCGTCCGGTCTGGCCAACGAACCGGCGAAGTGGAGCGACGACCCGGTGCGCATGTATCTCACGCAGATGGCCGTCATCCCCCTGCTCACGCGGGACGAGGAGATCGGCCTGGCGAAGAAGATCGAGATCACGCGCAAGCGCTTTCGCCGCACGGTGCTTTCCTCCAACCTGGCCATGCAGAACACGGTCGACACGCTGCAAAAGGTCCACCAGGGGATTCTGCCTTTCGACCGCACGATCAAGGTCTCGCTCACCGAGTGCTTGACCAAGGAGCAGATCGTGGCCCGCATGCCGCACAACCTGCGCACGCTCATGCACCTGATGGAGCGAAACCGCAGCGACTTCCGCGCAGCCAGCAACAAGAAGCTTCCTCGCGACGAGCGCCTGGCGGCCCGCAAGCGGTTTCTCTCCGACCGCCGCAAGGCGCTCACGCTGGTGGAGGAACTGAGCCTGCGAACCCGGCGGGTGCAGCCCATGGTGCGCGAGCTGGAGCAGATTTCTCTGAGGATGGAGGAAGTTCAAGCACGGCTGGCCCAGATCGCCGACGACACGGCGGCGAAGGACGAACGGGCCAACTTGCGCAAGGAGTTTCGCGACCTAGTGCTCACCACCCTGGAATCGCCGGGAGGCCTGAGGCGCCGCTGCGAATTGATGCGCGTGCAGTACGAAGACTACGAGCGTGCCAAGCGCGAGCTGTCGGGGGGGAATTTGCGGCTGGTGGTCTCGATTGCCAAGAAGTATCGCAATCGCGGCCTGAGTTTTCTCGACCTGATCCAGGAGGGAAACACCGGGCTGATGCGTGCGGTCGACAAATATGAGTACCGCCGCGGCTACAAGTTTTCCACCTACGCCACCTGGTGGATCCGGCAGGCGATCACCCGCGCCATCGCCGACCAGGCGCGGACCATCCGCATCCCGGTGCACATGATCGACGTCCTCTCACGGCTGCGAAACGTCTCCAAGCGTTTGCAGCAGGAGTTGGGGCGCGAGCCGACGACCGAAGAGACGGCGCTGGCCGCCGACATTCCTCTGGAGGAAACGCGGCGGGTGTTGACGATCGGCCGGCATCCGGTGAGCCTCGACCGCCCGGTTGGGGAGAGCGAGGACAGCGCCTTCGGCGAATTCATCGAAGACCACGGGACGCAGAGCCCCATGAGGTCGGCCTCGCAGTGCATGCTACGCGAAAAGATCGAAGGTCTGCTGAAAACGCTGACGTATCGCGAACGGGAAATCATCCGCTTACGCTACGGCCTGGGTGACGGGTATACTTACACCCTGGAAGAGGTTGGCCGGATCTTCAAGGTGACGCGAGAACGCGTAAGGCAAATTGAAGCCAAGGCGGTCCGCAAGCTGCAGCACCCGGTCAGGAGCAAGCAACTGGAAGGCTTTTTAGAGGGGATCGCGGGATAAACAGCATCCAACCGCAAGCCGTGGCATCCGGTCGGGAGCGAACGACTCTCGAGATTCTTCGAGGGGATCGCGTGGTGGGCGACGATCCGACCGCTGCTTAAGGGGCCAACCGCTGGTCAATCGGCCAGCGGTTTTTTTATGATGGGGCAATGAGAGGATGACGAGGAGAGACCGGGGAGCCGTGATCGGCATCTCCGTCTCTTGCCGTTCATCTTGTCCGGGTAGCCGCCGGCTCCCGGTCAGGGAATGTTTTGCAGACGCCTGGAGCAACCGACCCATGTCAGCCACCGCCGGAGTATTGCGAGAGCTCCACCGCATCCATCGGCAATTGAACGATCTGCACGAGCGGCTGGAGCGGGGCCCGAAACAGGTCAAGGCCCGGCAAGCCACGGTTGCCAAGCTCGAGGCGGAGCTCGGGCAAGCCAAGGCCGACAGCAAGGGGGCCCGCGTCGGCGCCGACCAGAAACAGCTCCTGCTGAAAAGCGGCGAAGCGAAGATTCGCGAGCTCAAGATCAAGCTCAACGCCGCCAGCAGCAATCGCGAATATCAGGCCCTCAAGGACCAGATCGCGGCCGACGAAATGGCCAACAGCGTGCTGGCCGACGAAATCCTGGAGGCGCTGGAAAAAATCGATGGCTTCGGACCGCTCATTCGTGAGGCCGAGCAGAACCTGGCCAAGGGGCGCGAGGAGTTGGCCAAGGGCGAACAACAGGTGCGCGAGCAGCACGATTTGCTCATCGGCGACGTTACCCGCCTGGAAGATGAGCTGAAAAAAGTCGAAGCGGGGTTGCCTGACGACATCCGCGAGGTTTATCAGCGCGTGGTGAAATCGAAGGGGAGCGACGCCATGGCCCAAGTCGACGGCGAAACGTGCGGCGGCTGCTACCATCATCTTACGGCCAACATCATCAGTTCGCTCCTGATGGGCAGGGTCGTTTGCTGCCAAAGCTGCGGCCGCATGCTCTACCTGCCCGAAGACCGCACGCCGGGACGGAAGTAGTCCGGCACTTCGTCAGGGGTCCGGTGGGGCGACCTTCCCAGGTCGCCCTGTCTGTTTCGTGATGCGAGAAAGCGACCTAAGAGGCTGCCAAAAAACTCCGAATTGAAAGTGTTGGGGCGACGGCACAGAATTTGCGCCCGCCGATGACAAACCCCTTGTCTGCTTCACAAGGAGAACTGTCATGGCGGACGCGTGTATGCCGGAGAGATTTTACGAATTAGCCCTTCCGATATTGCCGCCGGAAAAGGAGGTCGGGCCCGAGGGTGGTCGGCGGCCGAAGGGGCATTATACCGTATTGAAGGTGATTTGGTTCGTTCTTGTGACCGGTTGCCGTTGGAAAGATGTGCCCAAAGAGATGGGCTGCTGTGGCGAAACGGCGCGCACCCGGATGCAAGGTTGGGAGGTCGCGGGCATTTGGGGTCATCTGCACAAACTACTGTTGACCATGCTGAACCATGAAAAACAATTGCATTTGGAGACCGTCGTAGTGGACACGACGCACGTCCGCGCCTATGGCGGCGGCGAATCAACCGGACCAAGTCCTGTCGATCGCCGTAAAAAAAGGACGAAATTCACGTTGCTCGTGGATCGCGATGGCGTCCCGCTGGTGATCCACGCCGGGCCAGCCAACCGGAGCGACCAAGTCGAAATCCTGCCCGCCGTGCTCGACTTTCCCAAGGTGGGCGGCAAACCGGGGCGGCCTCTCACGCACCCCAAACGACTGTACGCCGACGCGGGCTTCGATTGCGAAGCGACTCGCGTCATCCTTCGCTGGCTGGGAATCGACCCGCACATTCGACACCGCCACGGCGACCACGGTAGCCACCTCGGTCGCGTGCGATGGGTTGTGGAACGAACCATCAGCTGGATCAAAGGTCTGCGCCGCATGCGATACCGCTACGATCGGTCACAGACCTCGATCGACGCTTGGACCAGCATCGCTGCAGCCGTCGTCTGTTTACAGATTGTTCTCGAAGCCGTGTGATACCAAATCAGTTTTCTATTTACCTAGGTTTTTGGCAGCCTGTAAGGAAGATCGCTCCACGGGTGGTCGCAAAGCGACCGCCTTCTCCGCCGCGGAGCGTCGGGGCCACTATGGGTTGACACACGCCCGCAGCGGTTTCCCCTCCAAACCAAGCAGCAGGTTATCGGCGCAGATTTCCGCCATGCCGTTGCGGCTCGAGACGGTGGCGCTGGCGATGTGCGGGGCAATCACGACGTTGGGAAGCTGCAAAAGTGGGTCGTCGAGCGAGGGGGGCTCGGGATCGGTCACGTCGAGGCCGGCAGCGAAAATATCGCCGTTCTTAAGGGCCTGATAGAGGTCCGCCTGCACATGGAGCGGCCCGCGAGCGCTATTTACGAAAACGGCCGTTGGTTTCATCTTCTTGAAGGCCGCCGCGTTGAACAGCCCCTTTGTCGACGGGTTCAGATCGGCGTGGACCGAAACGAAATCTGACTCGGCCAGCAACGTATCGAAATCGACCTGCGCGGCCTTGAAGTCCCGCTCGGCCGGCTCGCTCCGATAGCGGTCGTGGTACAAAATCCGCATGTCCCACCCGCCAAAGCACCTTTTGGCCATCGCGTAGCCGATACGCCCCATGCCCACGATGCCGACCGTCTTACCCACGAGATCCTGGCCGATGTGTCCCAGCGGTTCCCAGGTCTTCCACTGGCCGGCCAGCGTGTAGTTGTGGCTGGCCACGACGTGTCGCGCGGCGGAGATCAGCAGCGCAAAGGCCAGGTCGGCCGTGGCCTCGGTGAGCACGCCCGGAGTGTTTCCCACGCGAACGCCGCGGCGGGTCGCTTCGGCCACGTCGACGTTGTTGAAGCCGACCGCGTAGTTGCTGATGACCTTAAGCTGCGGCCCGGCGGCATCCATAAGCTCGGCATCGACCTTGTCGGTCAGGAGCGTCACGGCTCCCTGGCAGCCGCGGATCTTGGACAACAGCACGTCGCGCGGCGGCGGAAGTTGCTCCGGCCAGATCTCCGCGTCGCAAGCCGCCCGAATGCGGTCGAGCCCTGCCGCGGGAATGACGCGGGTAACAAACACCTTGGGCCGGGGCATGTGCGAAACTCCTGTAGTAGGGCAGAAATTATCGTGAAGAGCGGCGCCGATGAACGGCTTGAAGCCGGTTGACAAAGGACGCGTGCGCACGGCCAGCAAGCCCTTGCCGAAGCACTTCCACCAGCTTCTGAGATTCGCGGCGCAAAAGAGCCGCGACGTCGAGCCAAAGGCCGGGAAAGACCTGCGAACGACTAATGCCCTGGCGGTTGGGGCGGATCATTTCTCCGCTGGCAAAATGGAACCAATGAAGCTCCTGCTCTTCGATACAAAGCACAATGTACTCGATCACACCGGCGCGGCGATAGTCGTCGCGTTTGGCGTGCATGGCTAAGGCGCGGCGGCTGTGGGCCACTTCCACCACGAGTTCGCAAGCGCCCTTCAAGTAACCATCGGGAGTGGTCTCCGATTGTCCGCCGTACTCAGGCAGAATGCGCAGACCGAGATCGGGCGGTGGCTCGCTCTCCTCGCCGAGGATCGCCGTGGCGTTATGGGTCACCTGCGTTCCAGGCGTCGCTCGGCGATAGGTTCCCAGCAGGTAGCCGATCTCGTCGTCGTAGTCGGAGTGGGGCAGCTTCAAGGGCGAAGCCCCGTAGACGACGCCTCCAATCAGTTCCCATTTCTCGTCCTCGCCGCACGCCTCGTAGCGGCGGTGAAACTCCGGCTGCACCATCCGCTCGCCGTTGACGAGCAACGGGACGCACTTTGCCGGCTCTGACAGGATGCTCATGACGGTCTCCTGCAGACGATCATAAACGGCTCCAGGAAGAGGCGGAAGGTGCCGATGGGCGCAAATTGACTGGATCAGGACCTTGTCTTGACGATAATGGGCGAGTCGTTGCACCCCAACGAGATCGCACCGATGCTGGCGAACCTTGCGGAACGATACTCTCACACCCGAAGCGCCACAGAAGCCTTGTGTGCGCCGCTGGAGGTCGAGGACTTCGTCGTGCAGTCGATGCCGGACGCCAGTCCCACGCGCTGGCATCTGGCGCACACCAGTTGGTTTTTCGAGACCTTCGCCTTGGCCGGCTGGGAACCCGACCATAGGCCGTTTAGCGCCGATTATCGCTTCCTCTTCAATTCGTACTACAACGGCGTGGGCGAGCAGTTTCCCCGGTCGCGACGTGGGCTCGTGACACGGCCGACCGTGGCCGAGGTGTTTCGATATCGACATGCCGTCGATGAGCGCATGTTGCGGCTCTTGGCGACGATCGGCGATGACAACGCCCAGCAACTCGCGGTCGTTGTGGAACTCGGGATCAACCACGAGCAACAGCATCAAGAACTGATGCTCACCGACATCAAACACTTGTTCTCCTGCAACCCGCTCCGGCCGGTATATCGTGCCGCCTCGGTCTCTGCCGGTGCGACGAGGCCCAAGTCGGCCGGCTGGTCTACGTATCGCGGCGGCGTTGTGCAAATCGGGCATGCGGGCCCGACCTTTGCCTTTGACAACGAACGTCCACGTCATAGCGTCTTTCTGGCGCCGTTCGAGATTCGCCAAAGGCTCGTCACGACCGGCGATTTCCTGGATTTCGTCAACGACGACGGGTATCGCCGGCCGGAACTCTGGCTGTCGCTGGGTTGGTCGGCCGTGCAGGACCAGAACTGGCGGGCGCCGCTCTACTGGGTGCGACAAGACGGCCAGTGGTGGCAGTTCTGCCTGGACGGTTTTCGTCCGTTGGACCTCGACGAGCCCATCTGCCACGTCAGTTTTTTCGAGGCGGATGCTTTCGCCCGCTGGTCCGGCGCGCGATTGCCGACCGAGGCCGAGTGGGAACATGCGGCCTCCGGCGTGGCGATGCGTGGGAGTTTCCTTGAAAGCAAGCGTTATCACCCCGGCGGCCCCCACGGCGACCCGGACGCCATCCTTCAGTTGCACGGCGAAGTCTGGCAGTGGACCGCTAGTCCCTACGCCCCATACCCCGGATACCGTCCGCCCGCCGGCGCCCTGGGCGAGTACAACGGCAAGTTCATGTGCAACCAGTACGTGCTCCGCGGCGGTTCGTGCGTCACGCCGGCCAGCCACGTTCGAGCGACTTACCGCAACTTCTTTCCGCCCGAGGCGCGATGGCAATTCTCGGGCATCCGCCTGGCTCGCGACGCCGAGTCCGGACCAAGCGACTCCTAACGGGCGTTTCTGTCGCGTTGACCCCAACTGGCCCGTCGCTCATGCTGAAATGCGGCATCCAGCGGCAGACCCCTTCACCACCCCGCGAATCACGGAAGATCGATATGCTTGAATTCGATAACGTGTCGAAGTCCTTCAACGGGGCGACCGTCGTGCATCCGCTCAATCTCTCCATCGAGGCCAGTGAGGTCGTCGTCCTTCTCGGACCGAGCGGCTGCGGCAAGACAACCATCCTGCGGATGGTGGCAGGGCTCGTTTCGCCAACAGGGGGGCAGGTTACGGTCGACTCGATTCCTCTCAATCGCCAGACAGTCGGAGCGGTGCGGCGCAAACTGGGATATGTGATTCAAGAGGGAGGGCTCTTTCCGCATCTCACCGGCGTCGAGAACGTCACGCTCATGGCGCGGCACGACGGTTGGCCCCGGAGTCGAATCGAGCAGCGATTGGCCGAGTTGGTCGAGATGACCCAGTTTCCGCAGAGCGGTTTGACCCGTTATCCGAACGAACTGTCGGGTGGGCAGCGCCAACGATTGAGCCTGATGAGGGCCTTGTTTCTCAAGCCGCGGATTCTGTTGCTCGACGAGCCGCTGGGTGCCCTCGACCCCCTGATTCGCGCCGGATTGCAGCGCGATCTCAAGCAGGTTTTCGCACAAACCGGCGCTACGGTTCTGTTGGTGACGCACGATCTCGTCGAAGCCAGCCGATTCGCCGATCGCGTGTGTGTGATCAGCGCGGGCCGCGTCGTGCAGCAGGGCTGCTTCGCGGAGATCATCGAGAACCCGAGCGGCGAGTTCGTGCGAGAATTCATCGGTTCGCAGGTGATCGCGCCGTGAAAAACCGATCCCTTGTCAAGCTGAGTGCCGTCGTTCTGGTCCTGCTGATCGCGGGATTTGTCCCCCTTCCTCGCCGGGCCCCGCAGGTACGGATTGGATCGAAGAAGTTCACGGAATCCGTCATTCTTGGCGAGATGCTGCGCCTGCTCGCCGAAGATGCCAGGCTCGACGTCGTCCACTACCGTGAGTTCGGCGGAACGCGCATCGTGTTCGACGCCCTCGTGGCCGGCGAGATCGACGTCTATCCCGAGTACACCGGCACGATCAGCGCCGAAATCTTTGGCGGCCAGAAGGTCGACGGCGGCACGACGATCCGCGACTTGCTGCAGGAAAAAGGGATCGGCATCTCCAAGTCACTTGGTTTCAGCAACACGTATGCCCTGGCGCTCACACGCAAGCGGGCCGCGGATTTGAAAATCGCGAAGATGTCGGACCTGAAGCGGCTGCCCGAGCTGCGCCTGGCACTGACGCACGAGTTTCTCGACCGCGGCGATGGCTGGCCGGCCTTGAAACATCACTACGACCTCCAACAAACCGACGTGGTTGGCGTCGACCATGACCTCGCGTATCGCCAACTGCTGGCCGGTGAGATCGACATCATCGACGTGTACTCGACGGATGCCATGATCCGCCGCGGCGACCTGGTTTTGCTCGAAGACGACGAGCAGTTTTTCCCTCGCTACGACGCCGTCTGGCTTTACCGACTCGACTCGGCATCGCGTTATCCGGCCATGATGACCGCCCTGCACCGGCTCGAAGGCGCCCTCACCGAGACGAGGATGCAGTCGCTCAACGACAATGTGGAAGCCGGCCATACGACCGAAGCGCAGGCCGCCGCCGAGTTTCTCAACCAGCAAAGCGGACTGCGCATCGACGCGCAAACGGAGTCGCGAGCGCGGTTGATCGGTCGACACGTCATCGAACATCTCGATCTGGTGCGACGGTCGCTGCTCCCGGCGATTGTGGCCGGAGTCGCGCTGGGAATCTTCTGCCAGCGACATCCGCGAGCTGGCCGGGGCGTGTTGGCCGCCGTTGGGCTGCTGCAAACCATTCCGTCTTTAGCCCTGCTGGTGCTCTTGCTGCCGCTGGTCGCGGCGCTCGGCTATCGCAGCATCGGCGAAGGTTCGGTAACGGCCGTGACGGCGCTGTTCTGCTATTGCTTGTTACCCATCGTGCGAAACACCTACACGGGCATCGAGGGGATCCCGCGGGGGACGATCGAATCGGCCACGGTGCTCGGCCTCGGCCCGGTGGCGCGCCTGGTAGAGATCGAACTCCCGATCGGAATGCCGACGATTCTGGCCGGCATCCGCACGTCGGCCGTGCAAAACGTCGGCTTTGCGACCTTGGGAGCCATCATCGGGGCTGGCGGCCTGGGCCAGCCGATTCTGCGTGGAATCCGCCTCAACGACTTGTCGCTGATTCTGGCCGGCGCGATTCCGGCCGCCGTGCTCGCTCTGCTGTTGCAATGGTCGATCGACATGATCGAATGGGTGATCACGCCGCGCGGCCTAAAGCGCCAAACGGAAACACGAAACTGACCGAACGAGTGACGGGTAGCGCCGATGAAAGCAATCTGGAACGGCAAGGTCATCGCGGAAAGCGACGAGACCGTGGTCGTCGAAGGAAATCACTATTTCCCGCCCGACAGGGTGAAGGCCGAGCATTTGCGCCCAAGCAGCACGACCACCGTGTGCGGCTGGAAAGGAACCGCCAGCTATTACGACGTGGTGGTCGACGGGCAGACGAATCCGGGAGCCGCCTGGTATTATCCCAGCCCCAAAGAAGCGGCCCAAGAGATCCAAGGCCGCATCGCCTTCTGGCGGGGCGTTCAGGTCGTGGATGCCTAGGCAGCCTGCGTCGGGGAGGTGGCTCAGCCGGCAACGGCGAAGTGCAAAACGGCGAAGTATCTCTTGTCGTCGGTCCACGTTTTGTGGAGTTCCAATCCGGCTGCGGCAGCGATCGCGGCAAATTCGTCCACCGTGTATTTGTGGGAATACTCCGTGCAGATCGTCTCACCGGCGGCGAATGCGAAGCTCTGACCGGCGACCGAGACCGTCTGAGCCTCGTCGCTGGCCAGGTGCATCTCGACCCGCCCCAACTCTCGATTGTAGGGGGCCTGATGGGAAAATCGGCTCAGGTCAAAGTCGGCTTCCAGTTCTCGGTTGATCCGGCACAGCAGATTGCGATTAAACTGGGCCGTCACACCAAGCCGGTCGTTGTAGGCGGCTTCGATCAGAGCAGGTTCCTTCTTCAAATCGATTCCGATCAACAGTCCGCCGTCCTTGCCGCAAAGTAGGGTGATCCGGCGAAGCAGTGCGGCGGCCGCATCCGGCACAAAGTTGCCAATGGTCGAGCCCGGAAAATAGACGGCCGCATGCGTCGCAGGGCGTTTCGAGGTCGGCAAGGAAAAATGCCGGGTGAAGTCGGCGCAGACGGGCAGGATCTCCAGCCGCGGGTAGTCGCGGGTCAATTCGCGCGCCGTTTGTCGCAGGTGCTCGCCGGAAATGTCGACCGGGACATACGCTACGCCATCCGGCAACCCATCGAGCAAATAACGCGTCTTTACGCTGCTGCCGCTGCCATATTCGACCAGCATGGCACCGGGCCCGATTTGCTCTCCCATGTCGGAAGCAAACCGGTCCATGATCGCCAATTCGGATCGAGTGAGGTAATACTCATCCAGTTGACAGATGCGATCAAAAAGGGCCGATCCGCGGGCGTCATAAAAGTACTTGCACGGGAGTTGTTTGGGTGTCATGCGCAGCCCGCTTAGTACGTCGCGCAGGAAACCACTTCGGGTCTGTGATGTGTGAGCTCGCCTGGTCGGCGCCGAGGTCGCGATCCGCTTCATCGTTTCCTATTCCCTTGGTGTATTCGTCTATGAATCAAAACGCCGAACGCGAGGAAAAACCCGTCCGATGAGATGTTGCCCGACGCGACGACACGGTCGCAGCAGCCGACGTGGCCGCAGCCCAGACAGAGCCGCAGAGAAGACCTGGGCATCATTTTACTCAGAGTCCGGTCGTCAATCGAGTAATGCAGGGTAGCCGCCAGATCGAACGGGCTTACTACGGCAACTTTGGGCCGCTACGATTGTAGGTCAAAAGCTCGCGGCGGTTGTCCTCTGCCGGTGTGCTTTCAGCGAACTGGCGCGACAGGAGGGCGAAAATCATGCCTATCACCGATTTGCTCGACCAATATGCCGCCGGACCCGCGCTGGCGCGGGCTGCCGTGAACGAAATCGGTCGCGAGAAACTGCGCCTGCGGCCCGTGGCGGGACGCTGGTCGACGCTGGAGGTGGTCTGCCATCTTTCCGACGCGGAGGCCGTCTATGCGGAACGGATGAAACGGGTCCTGGCCGAGGACGAGCCCCCGTTACGCGGCTTCGACCCCGATGTCTGGAATCCACGTCTGGCGTGCCACGATCGCGATGTGGACGAAGAGCTTGAGCTTATCGAACTGGTCCGCAGCCAGATGCTCCGCATCCTGCGACCCCTGGCGCGCGAAGAATTCCAGCGGCGCGGCATCCATTCGGAAGACGGCCCGATGACCTTGGAGACGCTGTTGCGGCGCATCACGGAACATGTGCCGCACCACGTGCGGTTCATCGAAGAGAAAAAGGCCGCGCTGGCCAAGGGATAGATGAAAACGTGGAGCGGGGTATGAAGGCCTTCTGTGCCTTGATTTTCGGCCTCCCGGTCTTTGCGCCCTCGCAAGGAGTCGGGGAAACAGCCGACTCTTTGGAGCCGCCGGCGAGGTGAGCGCCCCTTTGCTGTGTCTGGCAAATAACTCTGGCGCGCTGGCTGCGCAAGCTGTAGAACATGGGGAAGGAGTGTTCTGTGTTCTTTCGGCAGAATGGAGCGAGCCATGGATTCGAGTTCTTCGAGGGTGGATCGTGCGGCCTTGCGAGAGC
>DASZPH010000112.1:0-27248 GCA_035550375.1 Pirellulales bacterium
TGCTGGCCCGTGAAATCGGAATCGCTGGCCCACACCCTTTCGCCGTCTGGATTGGTGCGACCGTCGGAGCAGCATTTGGTATCACAGGATGGTTGATTCGGGGACACTTCAAAAAACGGTCGTGACGCTGCCCGCTTTTCAGGCACCTGAAAAAATATAAGTTTATTTCCGGTTTTTGTTTGGCGCTGAGCGAAAGGGCATCACCACCCCCGCCCCCAAGACGGCCAGGCGGTTGCCCCAGTCCAGTCAGTCACGGATACCGGAGCTGTGTCCCCCCGCCCGGATTATCACCGGCCCCATGAACTTGCGCACGCTAGGCTGGTCTAACCCTAAGCGAGGTAAGTCACTTGGAGTCCGTGGCTTACGCTTCGCGCCTTGCGTGGGCCAGTGAATCACCCGGGCTTAGCCGAGTTTCTTTCGCAACGTCGCCCGGTGGATGCCCAGCAAGCTCGCCGCAGCGAGTCGATTGTTTCCCGTTCGCTCGAGCACGATTTGGAAGAGCGCCGGCTCGGCTTCGTCCAAAAACTGTTGATAAAGGTTTCCGGGGGACGAAGACATGGCGACCCGGGCGCTCGCCCAGTTGCGAACGGCCCCGCGCAACGTAACCCCGGCGCCTCCATCTTCTTCCGTCATGGGCTCGACTGCGGGGGGCAACTGATCCGGGTAGATCGCGCCCGAGCGAGCGACCAGTGCCGCATGTTCTACGGCGTTGCGCAGTTCACGAACGTTGCCGGGCCAGCGACGGCGGCAAAGCTCTTCGATCGTCGCCTGGGCGAATCGGATCGGCTCGCCCGACGAGCGAAGTTTCCTTAAGAAATACTCGGCCAACAACGGAACGTCGTCCTCACGTTCGCGTAGCGGCGGAAGGTGGATCTCGAATACGGCCAGCCGAAAGAAGAGATCCTCCCGGAACTTGCCTTCTCTCACCTCCTTTCTCAAGTCGCGATGCGTGGCGGCAAGAACGCGAAAGGCGGTTCGTCGGGGACGCGTATCGCCGACTGGCGTGACTTCCTGCTGTTCAAGCGACCGCAACAGCTTGACCTGCACCGACAGAGGGATGTCGCCCGCCTCGTCGAAGAAGGCGGTGCCGCCGTCCGCCAACTCCAGCAGTCCGCTACGCGATTGTTCGGCCCCGGTAAAGGCCCCACGTGAGTGACCAAAAAGCTCGCTTTCGACCAGAGCCGGGTTGAGCGCCGCCAGGTTGATCGGCACGAGCGGTCCGCCCGCGCACGACGAATGATGGTGCAGGGCCCTGGCGACAAGTTCCTTTCCGGTGCCGCTTTCGCCAGTGATCAACACCGAGGCGTTGGTGGGGGCGACCAGCGCGATCCGCTTGAAAACCTCCTGCATGGCCGGGCTTGCGCCGACCAGGCCTTCTGTCTCGGTTGGCAGAGCGGGTGCGACCGGCGTCGTCCGCTCGGCCAGCGCGCGGCGCATCACCGACAAGGCCTGGTCGACGTCGAACGGCTTGGTCAGGTAGTCGAAGGCGCCGTTGCGAATGGCCTCCACCGCCGTCGATAGGTTGCCGAAGGCGGTCATTACGACGATCGGGGAGTTCGGCTGCAGCCGCTTCACCTGCCGCATGGCCGACAGTCCGTCCATGCCCGGCAGACGCACGTCGAGCATGATGAGGTCAAAAGGCTCCCGCTCGGCCAAAGTTAGCGCCTCTTCGGCCGACGAGACGAGCGAGGCCGCATGCCCTTCGTCGTTGGCCACGCGTCGCAGCGCCCAGCCGATGTTCTCCTCGTCGTCGACAATAAGTAGGTTCATATTCGCATTTTATGCCAAGGGGACGCGGTTTGGGAGCACGCCTGGAGGGCAGCGCGTTCGGCGCCCCGCATCATTTCTTAATGCAACCCTAACCGAACTTGATCATCGGGACTATAGCCTGCTGCCAGGATGTGGTAGCCTGACTGGTTCCCGCAGTTCGGCCTGTGGGGCGTGCGACCATCCTGCGTCTACCTTGTTGCACGAGTTAGGGCTCGGGGCTCATCGACGGTTCAGTTGGAGAGAAATGGACGCGGTCACCCCTCGAGCGGAAACGGCCATCGCTCCTTATGATCTGGCCATTTTTGGCGCCGAACCGCGGTTCCCAAAACCCTTGCACGTCGGCCGTCCGAACCTGGGCGATCGCGGTGCCTACCTCGAGCGCATCGACGGCATGCTCCAGCGGCAATGGTTGACCAACGACGGCGAATTGGCACGGGACTTTGAACGACGTGTCGCGGAACTGGTTGGCGTGCGGCACTGCGTGGCGATGTGCAACGCCACGGTCGCCCTGGAAATCGTGATCCGCGCCCTGGGGATGACCGGGGAGGTCATCATACCGTCGTTCACCTTCATCGCCACGGCTCACGCCCTGCAGTGGCAACAGATTACACCCGTGTTTTGCGATGTGGCGCCCGGTGAGCACCACCTCGATCCCGAGCGCGTCGAGGAGTTGATTACCCCGCGGACCAGCGGCATTATTGGCGTCCACGTTTGGGGAGACGCCTGTGACGTCGAGGCGCTGGAAGAGATCGCCCGCCGCCGCGGCTTGCGGCTGCTGTTCGACGCAGCCCACGCCTTCGGCTGCAGCCACCAGGGGCGCATGATCGGCAGTTTTGGCAACGCCGAGGTGTTCAGTTTTCACGCCACGAAATTCTTGAACACGCTCGAAGGGGGAGCGGTCGTCACCAACGACGACGCTCTCGCCGATCAGATTCGCCTGATGCGGAATTTTGGCTTCGTCGACTACGACAAGGTGATCTATATCGGCACCAACGGCAAGATGAACGAGGCCTCGGCGGCAATGGGGCTGACGAACCTCGATGCCATGGACGACTTTGTCGATGCCAATCTGCAGAACTATCGGGCTTATCAGCGCGGGCTGGAAGGGATCCGCGGCGTGACGCTGCGTCCCTATGCTCCCGACGATCGCCGCAACTACCAGTACGTCGTTTTGGAGATAGATCGAGAGCGCGCTGGGCTGTCGCGCGACGATTTGCTGCGGGTGCTGCGCGCCGAGAACGTGCTCGCCCGACGATATTTTTACCCCGGCTGCCACAGAATGGAGCCGTACCGATCGTTCTTTCCGCACGCCCATCTTCTGTTGCCTCACACGGAAGCGTTGGTCAAGCGGGTGTTGCTGCTGCCGACCGGCACCAGCGTCACGGTCGACGACGCGGAGGGAGTTTGTCAGATCGTGCGTAACGCCGTGGCATTGGAGTCGGAGGTAAGGGAACGGCTCGCCGGCGGTTGCGGAGCCGCGTGACGGCCGCCGCATTCCAAGAGCCCTGCCGCCACAAGGCAGGTGGGCCCACAAAAAAGACCCGACGAGGCTTGGCCGGAGGCGTGTCTACCCTTGCACCACAGCGCCACATAGCGCTGGCGGGACTGGAACCCGCAAGATCGATCGATCCATGTACTCCAAACCGGCAGTCGGGCATTGTCTTGGTCAACAAGACGAACGAAGGTGTGACCTGAGTTTACGGTACTCTCCCATTAAGCCATGGCGCATCGTTGGGTGATTGCGCCGGGCGGCGATGAAGCCGGCTGAGCGTGTCGCCTTTCGTGAAGACCAAGCAAAAGCTATTTGGTTCGCGGTGGCAGGGTTCAATTTATATCGCCCTGCCTACAAGCCAGAGACCTCGACCTGGCCCTTTCGCCCGTTTACAGACCGTGGCGATGGGGCGCTCCACGAGGCGTTAAACAAGCGTTCGCGGAGAGGCTTTGGGGATCTGCGGTTGCCGCAGCCGTTGCGGGAGGTACCGCATGCACGAGTTGCCCGCGCAGGATAACGCGATCGACGCCGCCGGCCACCAGGTGCTGGACGAGGTTGTAGAAGATGATGGGCAACATCGCCCTGGGATGGTCGGCCAGGGCCATCGAGGCAAGCACCAGACCGGTTCCGTTGTTGTTCATCCCCAGGCCGAACATCAGCGACGTCCGTTCGCCATTGCCGACTCCGAGCAGCCGTGAGATCAACCAGCCTGCCGAGAAGGCTGTGCCGCAAAGTCCCGCGGCGATGACGAGCATCACGGCCAGGAAGTCGTAGTCGGGCTGGCGGACCGCCTGCGGCAGCGAGATGGAAGCATTCGAGTAGATCAGCAGAAACAACACCAGGAAATTGGTCAGCTTCAGGTAGGGTTTTACCGCCCGCAGCCGGGTTTTGCCGATGAGTACGTGCAGCACGATTCCCGCGATCGACGGCAGGATCACGGTGATGGCTAGAAACGCGTTCGTTCCCCCCGAAGCGAGCTCATGCAGATCTTCGGAATAGTCGCCGGTTGTCATCAGTCCGACCGCGTGTAAGGCGATGGGTGTCGTAACCGGGCTCAGGAAAGTCGAGAAGAGAACCAGCCCTAAGCTAAGCGCCATGTTCCCGTTCGCATTCTGCGACCAGGCCGTGGAAGAACCTGCGATCGGCATGGAAGCCACGAGCGCCAGCCCGACAAGGATGTTCTGCACCTCGTCCGGATTGTGCCACAGCCGCATCACCTGCGTTACGCCGAAGATAAACGCGATTGGGATCAGCAGGTTGGCGCCGAGCCCGATCACGAGCGTCAACGGGTTCTGGACGAGCCTCTTTAGCTGGCTCGGTTCAACGCCGAGGCCGGCGTTGAGCAACAAGAAAGAGAGCATCAGCATGCTCAGTGAAACTCGACTCGAGCTGCTTCCTCCTCCGAGGGGGAGTTCGCCGAGGGAAACGTCTCGCAGCCACAAGCCAAGCGCCGGGGAAAACGCCGCCAGGGCGTACGAGCCGACGAGAAACCAGAGAAAATTCTGGTGAACGAAATGCGCCGCGCGGGCGCCAACGCTGTTCTCGCTCATTGTTGCCTCTCGGTCTCTCTGCCACCATCCCGGCCCTGATTGCGTGATAATCGCTGCGGTTGGCCGCGGCAATCCCAATTCGAGTGTTGTTTATCGCCTTTCGATGCGAATGGTACGCACAAAAGGCCCGGAGTCTTGCAACCTAGGCAAAAATCTATCTTCGCATCATCGAGAGCTTAGCGGGGCAAGATAGGATCGGCCACACCGTTGCCAAGACGCGCGTGATGCGAGGCGAAACCTCGGCGTCGAACGCCGTCGCAACGTTGTCGAGCTACGGCGAGCTCCAGGCCCGCATCTGGCAGCCCGCGCGACCAAATTCCCAGTTGCTTCTTTGGCGGTAGAATTCTGGGCATCGAACGCGATCGTGGAGCAGCCTTCTTGGGCTGCTACGGTGTTCTGGCGGATTCTAAAAGGCCGCCCCACGCACAATTACTGTCGTGAACCGGAAGTCTCCTACTGGCCGGCGGCCGCCGCGACGATGCGAGGCTCGTAAGACTGGTCGATCCGTGTCTGCGCGACAAACACGGCAGCGGCTCCCGTTTTGACGGCCGCTACGCGCGCGGCGGCTACCGATTCGATCGGCATGTCGTAGCCCTGGATGACGAGCCAGAGCCGCTCGCGGTGTGGCGTCTTGCCCCCGTGGCGTGGCACGGTTTCGTCCAGGTAGCCAACTGCCTCGGCGATCCACGCGGCCGGGCTGCCGTATTCCGGACCATCGCGGCCGAACTCTTTGTGCAACGCGAGTAGCCCGATCGGTCCGTCGTGATCGTTGAGAACCGCGTTCCATTGCTTCGTGAACGCGACGGGGCACGTCGCTTGCGAGCAACCGACGCTGCCGCAATAACCGGTCGAACGCGAATTCGGCCGGCGCTCGACGGGAAGGTCGCGATCCTCGCATTCCGTTAGCCAGACCGGTATCACCGGTTTTCCTGAAGTCAGTTTGCGCACGTCGGCCAGGAATCGGCTCGCTACATCGTCGCCGGTCAGCTTCTCTGCGGTCGAGGCGACACCGTAGTCGATGGCCCAGCGGCATTGCAGGTTGCCGCATCCGCAGGACGCCGGTCCGCCCTGCAAGTCGTTGAGCAAGACGCCCCGATAATCGCCTTCTGCCTTTTTGAGCAAATCAACGAGCCGCGCTTGATGAGCCTCGTAGGCCGGCTGATACGCAATCGGCACCCACGGATAAGCTTTGGCCACCTCGCCCGACTTAGGGAGCGGCGTCTGGGGGAACCGTTCGTGCCAATCGGCGTGGACACCGAGAGCCGCCATCCACTCCGGATGCGCTTCGGCAAGCCCGGCCTGTCGGGCAACTTCAATCCAGTAATAGAGGTCGAGCCCCGCGTCGGCCAGCGTTTGCGCAGCGCGGCGGTAAACGGCCTCCTCGTGTCGGTCGTCCAGGACGATGGCCGCGGCCTGATAACCGTCGCGACGCCAGACTGCGATTTGCGGCGCGGTGACGGCTTCAGGCTGGACGATGACCGCGCTCAGCGGCTGACCAACTGGCGACGCCGGTTTTGGTGGGGCAACATCCCGCGGCCCGGGATACAGCTCGCTTTCGGGATATTCGGCGGCCCAGGCAAACCATCGACACTGGACGGCGGGGAGCCAACGTAAGGTCTTCCCCTTAAGCGGTCCGCTGACGGCGCGGCCCTCGATCCCAAAGCGAGAGCCGGTGTGGCGATCACGAAATGGAGCTCGTTCGTCCGCATCGTCGACCACGAGGGTCACAGTCCGCGGCGAGGATTCCTTCGTCTCTTCCTCGACCGCGTCTTCGACCTCGGGCGAATAAACGGCTGCCGTTTGTGTGGCGGGATACCAGAGGACGAGCACCTTCTGGCCCCCCAACTCGTCTTCGACCGCGCCTCCGGCCGCTTCCAAGGCGGCCAGCGGCCAGGCCTTCGCACGGTCGCCCAGCGCGAGCCCGACGACGCGCGTCTGCCCGTCGACTCCGCGCGGGTCGGATTGCAGCCGGGTGCGAACCGAGTCGGCGTTTTCGCTTGAGGGCATATCGTGGGGCCTATACTTGTCGAACATGTGATAGGCCACCGAGCCTGGATAGGCCTTGGTCCAACGGCCCCAATCGGTCTCGATGGTGGCGATCGGTTTGAGCTGCTCGCCTTTGCGGGGGCCATCAAAGGCGCGGCCCGAGAGGGCCGAGAAGAGGGTGCCGTCCTTGTGGCGAATGACCATCACGCCGTTTCGCCAGCCGTGAAAGCGGAAGTCGAGCGAAGGTTCGTAGCCGCGAACAAATCCCGCGTCGGCGTCGTAAACGAACACGCCGTAGGTGTCGCTGATCACGCGATACGGGACAAGAAAGAACCGCCAGGGGATCGCGCCTCCCTCGTATTTACCGCGCGTCCAGGCCAACACGCGGTCGTCGTCGCGCAGCTCGGCGCTGCGACGCTTGGCTTCGTCAACGCAATGCGAGCAATTGGGATTGACGAGCGTTTCAAATAGATCGGGCCGGAAGAGTTGTTTGCCCCCGTTGGCGGGTTCGGTTTCTTCTGCGAACGCCGGCAGCGCGACGTTGACGGTGACCCAGGCAAGCAGCAAAAGACAAGACCGCATACGGCACCTGTTTTCTCACGGAGACTCGATGTCTGACACGAGTTGATAAGGATTTTAACCTCTCTGCTGTGAGCTTGCCCGCCGGGGCGGCAGCGCCTGACAAAGCAGCTTAAGCACCGCGTCGATCTGGCTGGGCGTCGTCTCGCGCCCGAGGCTGAAGCGCACGGCCCCGTGGGCCACGTCGTCGGGCACTCCCATCGCCGCGAGCACCGGACTGACGTGCATGCTTCCGGCGTGGCAGGCCGAACCGGTGGAGGCCGCCACGTTGGGCATGGCCGCGAGGATATCGCCGCCGATTCTTCCACGAAAGCTGACGTTGAGCGTGTTCGGCAAACGCCGCTCGGGATGCCCGTTGAGCACCACGTCGTCACCAAACCGATCCCGCAGCGACTGCCAGAAATCGTCGCGCAGTGCGGCGATGCGCACATCTTCGATCCAACGCTGGGCCAACTCGCAAGCTGCGCCGAGCCCCACGATTTCCAGTACGTTCTCCGTGCCGGCTCGACGCCCGGCCTCATGCCCGGCGCCGTGCAGCAGCGGTTCGAGATCGACTCCCTCGCGAACGAACAGGGCGCCCACGCCCTTAGGTCCGTGTAGCTTGTGACCTGCCACCGTGAGCAGATCCACGCCCAACGACTCGACGTCGACCGGGATCTTCCCCACGCTTTGCGCCGCGTCGGTGTGACAATGCACCCCTTGCTCGTGGGCAATCGTCGCAATCTCAGCGATCGGCTGGATCGTTCCCACCTCGTTGTTCGCGTGCATGATCGTGATGAGCGCCGTGGCGGGGCGGATCGCCCGGCGGACATCGTCCGGATCGACGAGGCCGTAACGGTCGACCGGCAGGCGCGTCACTTCGGTCCCCAACGTTTCGAGAAAGCGACACGGCTCGAGTACGGCCGGGTGTTCGATGCGGCTGGTGATGATGTGGAAGGGGAGGCTTCGATCTCGTGCGGCAAAGTACAAGCCCTTGATCGCCTGGTTGTTGGCTTCGGTGCCGCCGGATGTGAACACCACCTCGGTCGCGTCGCAGCACAACAGGGCCGCGACTTGTGACCGCGCGTGTTCCACGGCGTCGCGGGCCGGCAGACCGGCCCAATGCAAGCTGGACGGGTTGCCGCACGTTCCCGCGAGAAACGGCGACATCGCCGCGGCAACCTCTGGTGAGACCGGTGCGGTCGCGTTGTAGTCGAGATAGAAGCGCTCGTTCATCGTCTTGCAAATTTGCGACGGCTGTCGGATTTTGCCGCCGGGGCGGCGGGCGCGGCGAGCAGCTTCACCAGCCGCCGTTTATCGGCCTGGATCTCCGCGGGCGTCCGGGTCACGACCGGGTCGCCCCGGCCGACGAGCGCCAGCATGTCTTCCACCAACCTCGGGCGACACAGGTAGTAACATCTTAGCGCGCCGTCCTGCGCGTAGTCTACGAGCCTGGCGTGCCGCAGCACGGCCAGGTGCTGCGAGATGTTGGCCTGCCGCGCGGGAAGAATCTCCTCCATGTCCGTAACGCATTTTGGTCCGGCCATGAGCTCCTGCAGAATCGCCAGCCGGGTGGCGTGCGAAAAAGCCTTCAGCAGTTCGGCGGCGGCTTTGGGATTCGCTGCCTCTGCGCGTGTCTTCTGGTTCATGCGGCGGCCGACTTGAGACATTCTGATAATCGAATATGCTAATGCTTCTGCCTCGTTCGTCAACGGGTTGCCACATCGCCGGCTTTGATGACTGAACACTTGCCCGTCCGTCGCTCTTACGACCGTCTTGCTCCCACCTACGACAGTCGCTGGAGAAAATACATCGACGCGACTTTGGCTTTGGCCATCGAGCCGCTTGAACTGACCGGTGACGAGCGCGTGCTCGATGTGGCCTGCGGCACGGGCGAACTGGAGCGGCGGCTTTTTGAGCGATGGCCGGCTCTGGGCGTGACTGGTGTCGACGTCAGCCCGAACATGCTGCGGCACGCGGCGGAAAAAAGGACGCCCGCTTCGCTGCTGGCGACCGAGGCGCATCGGCTGCCGTTTGACGAGGCCTCCTTCGACGCGGTGATTTGCGCCAACGCCTTTCACTACTTTCGGCAGCCTGACAAATCGCTCGCAGAAATGCGCCGTGTGTTGCGTCCCGAAGGCCGGCTCGTCCTGGTCGATTGGTGCGATGACTATCTGAGCTGCAAGCTGTGCAGCTTCTGGCTGCACTGGGCCGATCCCGCCTTCCACCGCACGTATACCAAGCGCGCTTGCCGGCGGATGGTTGAGCAAAGCGGCTTCGTTGTCGAAGCGGCATTTCACCGCCGGATCGACTGGCTCTGGGGACTGATGTGCGTGATCGCAGTCCCCGCCGGCGATGTTGCCGCGTTGCAAGCTCGCCGCAAATAGCCAATCCCGACCGCCTCTACGGCCGGACGATGTCCCGCCGTTCACCAGCCGTTCTTTCCGGAACGACGCGGTGGTTCCATTGCAACCCGGCTGGGAGTTCGGCGGCCGCGTACTCGATGTGAATCACACGGCGGTGGCCGACTGCTTGGGCCGCGGCGGACGCGTGGAGCGTCAAGGGACACATCGTAACCACACCGCCGCATCGCACCGTGCAAACGACTTCCGGCACGCGGTTCTTCCACGCGTCGAACTCGTCGTCAAGCCAACCAAACCGATGCGAGCCCGGAAGCACGCGAAGCGGACCGTTGTCAGGCCCGCAATCGTCGAGATAGACCCGCACCGCGATCATCTGCGCCAGAACTTCGGCGGGCGGTTGCACTTGCCACACACCGGCCTTTTTCGACCACGCCGTAAAACCGGGAACGTCGCGGCGGTCTTTGACGGCAATCACGTTGTCCTGGTGCCAGAAGAGCGACCAGTTGGCGTCCGGAACCTTGTCGAAGAAGATGGCTCGCACGGCGAAAGCCTCGTCACCCAGCACGGCCGTGGCAAACCGTCGCACCGCCGGTTTCTTCGCCAGCGATCGCGCGGCGGGGCAGATCTCCAGAAGGTTGCGCACGGCCGTAGACGCTCCGCCTGCGCCGCACTTCTTCGCGGTCGTCCAGATCCGCGACCGCCTGGCGAAGGCGTCCTACTTCGTCGACGGAGATCACGTCATTACAAATGAAGTGCCCGTTGCTGTGAAACGCAGCCGCGTATCGGGGGGCGTCGAAAGTTGCCTGGGCCTCCATCCCTTGTGTCGCCTCACTTCGTTGCCTGACATCGCCACCGCCATTCTGCTGACCGCTCGCAGGGCAATCAAGCGATCCGAGCCCGAGGCGGCTTTCGGGTTCTTAGTCCAACGTCGACTGCGGCAGGCCGTGGCCGGGCGTGTTGGCGTAGATCAACCAGTAGGCAACCGGAATCACGAAGAGCGTGAAGAGCGTCGAGGCAAACAGGCCGAAAATCAGCGACCAGGCGAGCCCCGAAAAGATCGGGTCGATGATGATCGGCACGGCCCCGAGCATCGCCGCGCTGGCGGTCAGCAGGATGGGCCGGAGGCGAACGACACGGCTCTCCATGATCGCGTCGAACAGCGTGCGGCCTCGAGCCAAAGACAGGTGGATGAAATCGACGAGGATGATCGAGTCGCGGGTGACGATTCCCGCCAGGGCGATCATGCCGATC
The DNA here is from genome assembly GCA_035550375.1 of Pirellulales bacterium. GTDB lineage: Bacteria > Planctomycetota > Planctomycetia > Pirellulales > JAICIG01 > DASSFG01. The sequence goes on from DASZPH010000112.1 coordinate 10,971, forward strand.
ATGCCCGTGGCCGTGAAATAAACCGGGTCGAGATAGCCGCCGACGTGCTCGGCGTTGAGCGCGTTCAGCAGCCAGAATCCCGGCATCACCCCCAGGATGGTCAGCGGAATCGCGAGCATGACGACGACCGGGATCGTGAACGATCCGGTCTGCGCGACGAGCAGGATGTAGATGCCGATCATCGCGGCGCCGAACGCCAGCCCCAGGTCGCGGAAAACGTCGAGCGTGATCTTCCATTCCCCCTCGCCTGCGAAATCGACGCGAATTCCCGGCGGCGGCGACCACGCGAGTCCGCTGCCGTTGGAAAAAAACGTTCGTCCCTCGACGGGGCGTGCAACCTGGCCGGCAAACGGCTCGTCGGGCCGGCTGGAGGCTGAATGTGCCGCGAGCTGCGAAACGGCCCGACCGTGCGGCACGTCGTCGATTGCGGCGGATGCCGGCGTGCCAACCGTCGTGCTCCGGTCGGCGAGCACGTCGACGACAATGTCGGCGGGCGGGCGACCGGCCGTTTCGGCGAACACATACGCCACGCGCTGCAGGTCCTTGTGGTAGATGGTTTGAGGCACGCGGCCCCTCTGCCACTGGCCCAACTCGGCCAACGCGACCAACTGGCCGCGGGCGCCCTTAATCTCAATCCGGCCCAGGTCGGCGGTGCTGGTGCGGCGGTCGATCGGCAAACGCAATTCGATGCGAAGCGGATTACGTTCCGTTTCGCTCCGCACCACGCCCGCCTCGCCAGGGTCAAGGACGGCCTGGAGAGTTCGGGCGATGTCGTCGGTGGTGATGCTATTGAGCGAGGCTTTTTCCTTGTCCGTGACGAACGTGAGCTTCGGCTGGGGCGCTTCGCGGATGTCGTCAACGTCGACGACGTTCGGCTCCTTTGCCAGCCGCTCTCGCACCGTGTCGGCGGCCGAAAGGATCTCTTCGTAGCTTTGGTCCGGTTCGCCATACACTTCGGCCACCAAGCTGGCGATCACGGGCGGGCCGGGCGGTGTCTCCACGAGCTTCATCCGTGCCGCGTGCTGATCGGCGATCGACTGCAATTCGTTGCGCATCCGCAGGCCGATGGCGTGGCTTTGCAGACGGCGGTTTTTCTTGCCGGCCAGATTAATGCGGATCTCCGCCACATTGTCACCCCGTCGCAGATAGTAATGCCGCACCAGCCCGTTGAAGTCCATCGGCGAACCGACCCCGACGTAGCTCGTGAAATCGGCGACTTCCGGAACGCCCGCCAGGAACGACTCAAATTCGCGGACGGCGGCGTCGGAGCGCTCGAGCGTCGTTCCTTCGTCGAAGTCGAGCACAAGAAGCAATTCGTTCTTGTTGTCGAACGGCAGCATCTTCAGCGGCACGCTGCGCGTCGCCGCCAGGCCCATCGCGGCGAACGTCAGCCCCGCGATCACCAAGAGGAACGTCCAGGCCACCAGCCGCGAATGTAACAGCGGGGCCATCAAGGGATAAAAGACCTTGTAGAGAGGCGACTGCTTAACCGCGTCGAGATCGTGCGGGTCGTGCTCGGAGTGATCCCCGCCACCGCGCTCGTATTTCCTTTTCAATGCGTGATAGGCAAGCCAGGGGGTGATGGTAAAGGCCACCAGCATCGACATCAGCATGGTCACGGGCACATTCAGGGCCATCGGCCGCATGTAGGGTCCCATCATGCCGGTGATGAAAAACATCGGCAGGAAGCTGACGATCACCGCCAGCGTGGCCGTGATCAGCGGCGGCCGGATTTCGGCAACCGCCTCCAGCACGATGCGGCGAGTCGCCTTCTTCCGCAGGGCAAAGTGCCGGGCGATGTTCTCTACGTCGACGATCGGATCGTCGACCAAAAGCCCCAGCGAGAGGATCAACGCAAACAGCGTCACCCGATTGATCGTGAAGCCCAGCACCAGGTTGACGACCAGCGTCAGGCCGAACACCACCGGCACGGCCACAGCGACGATGAACGATTCTCGCCAGCCGAGCCCGAGCGTCAGCAGGCCGACGACGATCACGATGGCCACCGCCAGTCCCTCGACCAGTTCGTTCACTTTCTCGTTGGCGGTGAAGCCATAGTTGCGCGTGAGCACCACGTGTATGTCGTCGGGCACGATCGTGCTCCGCAGTCGGTCGGTCTCGCGGAGCACCGCGCGGGCGACACGCACGGCGTTCGTGCCTTTCTTCTTCGCCACGGCGATCGTTACAGCGGCCTGCGTTGAAACTAGTTGAGTTAAGGCTACTTCGGCTTCAGGAGATCGTCCAAGGTGCGCGTCTGCCCCCAGCTCGGTCCCCGGAAAATCTTCTTCCTCGGTGAATCCGCGTGCCGGCCCCCAGCCGTGTCGGACGTAGTTGTCCACTTCTTCGGGGCCGTCGACGACGTCCGCCACCGACTTCAGAAAGACCGGCTGATCGTCGAATACGCCCACGACGAGGTCGCCCAATTGCGACGCGCTCTCAAACGGCTGACCGGCTTCGACGGAGAGCAGGCGATCGCCCGTACGAAACTCCCCCGCCGTCAGCCTCACGTTCGCGGCCGCGATTGCCTGCCGCACGTCAAGGGGCGAGATTCGATGCGCAGCCATCTCATCGGGATCGATCAGCACCTGAATCACACGCGGCCGCCCGCCCACGACGTAGGACCGGGACACGTCTTTTTCGGTTGCCAACCGCTGCGCTAGCTCCTCGGCGACGCGGCGTAGCGTCATATCGTCCGACGCATCGCTCGTGAGCGCGAGCGTCACGATCGGCACGTCGTCGATTTCGACCGGCTTCACCACCCAACCCGTTACGCCGGGCGGCACGATGTCGCGGTTCTCGTCGATCTTCTTGAACAGCTTGACCAGGCTGCGTTCACGGTCTTCGCCGACGTAATACCGCACCGTGACGATCGCCTGGCCGTCGCGGCTCATCGAGTAGACGTATTCGACTCCGTCGATCTGGTAAAGGATCTTTTCCAGCGGCGTGGTGACAAGCTGCTCGACTTCGGCCGCCGAGTGACCCGGAAAACCGACAAACACGTCGGCCAGCGGCACGACGATCTGCGGATCTTCTTCGCGCGGCGTGATGCCCAGCGCCGTGAGGCCAACGACCGTGGCCAGCAGGATCAGGATCACCGAAAGATTTGACTCCAGAAACACCTTCACCACTTTATTGGTGAATTGGTGTTCTTGAGCAGCGAGAGGGCCTTCGCTCATGTGCGCGCCCCGACGTGTTCCGAAACGTCCGAGTCCGGCAGCGTCACTTTCTCGCCGGCTCGCAGGCCGGAGAGAACTTCGACGTTGCCGTCGAAGCGGCGGCCGCAGCGGACGGCCCGCCGGACGGCGCGGTTGCCGTCGATGACGTCCACCAGCTCAATCTGCCCGATTCGCCGCACGGCTTGGCGCGGTACGACGAGCACCTCTTCTTCGTCGAGCGGGATGAACATCCGCGCGAACATCCCGGTGTAGACCCCCTTTGGACACGGTCCGGTTACCTTCACCAAGAACGCCCGGCTGGCGGCCTGCGCTTCGGGCACGATCTCGCTCACGCTGCCGGTGCACCGCTTTTGCAGGCCCTGGAATTCCACGTCGAGGTCTTGCCCCACACGCAACCGCTGGGCGAGTGATTCCCGCACGCTGGCGACAAGCTGCATTTGCTTGGGATCGTAGAGCGTGACAAGCAACTGGCCGGGACCGACCATATCACCTGCATCGACTTTCTTGTCGATGACGGTGCCGTCGATGGGCGAACGGATGGTGGCCCAGTCGAGGGTGGCCTGCACCTCGTTGACGGTCTCCTTGGCACGGCGCAGATCCGCCTCGAGCGACTTGCGGGTCGTCGCCATCTTGTCATATTCCTGGCGACTGACGGCACCCGTCTTCACGAGCGAGCCGTACCGCTCTTCGTCGACGACGGCCTGGTTGTAGGACGCTTCCGCCGAAGCGGCCGCCGCCTGCGCCTGCTGCAGTTTCGCTTTCAGGTCGGCGTCGTCGAGTTGCACCAGGACGTCGCCCGCTTTCACGTGCTGCCCGGCCTTGAGATTGACCTCGACGACGCGTGCCAGCAACTTCGAGCCGATGGCCGTTTCGTGCACCGCACGAATCGTCCCCACCGCGGTTTCCGTGAGGGGCACGCGAACCAGGCGGGCTACGACGGTTCGGCCGGCGGGTCGGGGGGGCCCGACCGTCGCTGGCTCGGCGCTTGGGCTCACCTTGGGCTCGAACTTCCCGGCGAGCCATAGGAGCAGAGCCGCCACCCCCGCGACGAAGGCCAGTCCGGCGAAGGCGCTTACTGCCCACCGCGTCCAGTGCCGCCAGCCTTGTCTGGGTTGAGTCATGCGAACGAGCAATAAGAGGTTTGCAGGTGACGCGAACGCGACGAAAGAGAAAGCAGCTTCGGTGCCACAGGCCGTTCGCCGCGTTTTTTCCAGCGGTCCCGTAGTTCAGCAACGCTTGAAGGCGCGCAAAGCGTGCGGAAAAGCTCGGTGAAGGGCGCTCAAGCTGTGCCCTAAGGCTCGGAACTTTCGGGCAGAATCTCGCGTCTAACAAACGGCCAACGAAGGAGACCAGCATGTGCCGAGCACTTCTGCTAGCCGCGTCAATGGCAGCCATTCTCTCTGGTGTCGAATGGGCTTATTCGAGCGCTTTCCAGCGAAAGACGCTCAACGCGTTGAGTTCCCGCACGAAGACCTCGTCGCCGCAAACCGCTACATGCGCCCAGGTCTCCTGGTCGCTGACTTGTCGTTCTTCAAGAAGCTCAAACTTCTTGGGATTGGCTTTGATGAGTAGAAGTTGACCGCGTTGATCCAACGCCAGAATCCGGTCGCCCTGGCATACCAGACTGCAATACTTGCCGAATGGTTGGGAAGTCCAGGTCCGCTCGCCCGTCGCGAGGTCGACGCAGGTGAACCGCTGATTCTGCAGATGAAGGTAGGCGTGGCCCTCGATCACGACGGGCGTCGACATATACCCTTGGGCGCTGTTGTTCCATGTCTCCTTGACTTGGAACTTGTCTTCGGATTTCGCGACCTTGAAAAGCCATGACCTGTTCTGATAGGAACTCGTGAAGATGGAATCGTCGATAACCACGGGCGTCAAAATGTTCATTCCCCGAAAGCTCGGCACGACCTGTTCCCAAAGGCTCTTGCCGTTCGTCGGGTCGACACCCACCAGCTTCTCACGCGTCTGCACGACCAACTGGCGTTCCCCAGCCAGCGTCGCCATGACTGGAGAAGAAAAGGCGCTCCCCATCATGCCGCCTTCGTCCTTGAGGACGCGCCAGACGACTCTGCCTGTCGCCTTTTCGAGTCTGACGAACGAAGCGCCCGCCTGGACGTAGATCGCGTCAGCGTCCAGCAACGGGGAGCTAACGAAGCCAAACGCCGGAAGGGGGCTGCCGAATTGCTTCACGAAATCGACCCGCCATTGCTCTTGGCCGGTTTCGGCGTTGAGCGACACCAGCACGTCGCGCATTCCGGCCACAAACAAGCTCTCACCGTCGAAGGCCGGGGTTGAGCGGATCCAGCTGCCGCTCGAGGCCGCGAAAAAAGGGACGGTCATCGCTCCCAGCCACTCGGCACGCCAGCGTTCTTCGCCCGACTTCCGGTCCAAAGCGATCACGACCTCGGACTTCTGTTCGGCGGTTCCCGTGACGAACACCGTAGACTCGGAAACGATCGGCCCCGAGTAGCTGGGGGGCAACTCCACTCGCCAGGTTCGCGTCAGCGTCTTTTCGGAAAGTGACTCCGGCCACTCGGCTCCGGCAACGCGCCCGTCACGCGTGGGGCCGCGCCACTGGCACCAATTCCGCATCAGATCGGCGGCCCGAACCTCGCCAGTCATCAAGAATGCGGCAAGCCAGAATGTGAAAACCAGGCATTTCGTGATCATGTTTCCCATGCGTTGTTCAACGTTATTGGGTTTGTCCAACGAGACATGCACCTTAATGTCGCAGCCGTAGGTCGACCGACCGCATCAGGACGCTCATCATTCCACACAATACGCAGCCCCAAGCGGTGTCGGCCAGCGTCAGTCTCACCGTCCACCTGGCGAGCACGGAGAGATTGGTCAGACCATACATGCCGTACAGCACGAGCCCGAACAGGCATCCCCAACCGAAAGCTTGCCAAACCGTCGCGTGATGGCCGTGCCGCGGCCGGACGAAGAGCACCAGGCCGGCCGGAATTAGCAGATAGATGGGCAGCGCAGCGCCCCATCGCGGCGATATCGAGGCACCCTCCCTTCGCGCCAGATCGCCCAGCTCCCGGCTGTAAAAGCTCTTCATCAAGATGCCTAGCCAAAGGAGGTCAATCACCAGGAAAACAGGCACGATCACAGCGAAAAGCTTCCAGCTCATGACTCGACTCTCAAAATTTGCCTCTAACGGACACTGGGCGGAACGGGTCGCAGATCCCAGACGAGCCCCAATCGTGCCAGGGCGACCAGCACATAGAAAGTCGGATCGATCTCCCACCAGAAGAAACCCTGGCGGGCCGACGAGGGATAGAAATGGTGGTTGTTATGCCAGCCTTCGCCGAGTGTTACCAACGCGACGAACAGGTTGTTGCGGCTCTGGTCGCGCGTCTCGTAACGCCGGCTTCCCCACAGGTGCGCCAAGGAATTGACGGAATACGTCGCGTGGTACAAAGCGACCGTCGAGACGAAGAAGACCCACACGAAGAGCAGGCAACCATCGGTTTTCAGTTGGGGCCAGGCGGCGTGAATGAGCTCCCCCGCGCCGTAAACGGCCAGCGCAAAAAGGACGGCCACAAGGGGCGCGGCGCGATCGAGCCAGCGCAGCTCCGGAAACTTGAGCCAATCGCGCACGCGCCAGGCCGACAGTTCATTATTGCGGGGCGTGAGAAACCAGCCGCAGTGGGCCCAAAGCACGCCATGCACGTGGGGCGAGTGCACATCCCCCTCGCGGTCCGAGCGGCGGTGATGCTCACGGTGGTGCGCCGCCCACCACAGCGGTCCCTTTTGCAGTGCCAGACAACCTAAAAGGGCTCCAAGGAACTGAAGCCAGCGCGACGTTTTGAACGCCCGGTGCGAAAAGTATCGGTGATAGAACGCCGTCAACCCGAAGGCGCGCGCCAAATAGGAGACAACCGCCAGGCCGATCGCGGTCCAACTCCAACCCACCCAGGCGACGCCCAGGCAGCCCAGGTGCATCAAAGTCAAAGCACCGAGACGCAGCCAGTAAGGGCGATCGGGCCGGGGACCGGGAATTATTCCGCGCCCATGCGTACCTCGGCGAGGAACGGCCGTGCTCGGTACGGTAATCATCGATTTGTGTTCCGAGAGATGTCGAAGTTGTCATGCACTGCCTGCCGAACCGCTCGGCTTGAGCGGGTCGCACCCGATCGTTCACCCGTGCACAACTGCCGCATCAGCCGCAGCACGGCTAGCTCCTTGGCCTTAGCTTCGACCTCGACCGTCAGGGTCATCGATTGCCAGAAAGGAGGGAAATCGGCGGCGTCGATGTAGTCGTGATGGCACTTGGGGTTGGGGCCTGCCCAACCTCCTGCCGGGCTGGAGATGTGAAACAGCGGCTCGCGATCCCAGGTGCCCAGCGCGTCCGCGCTGGCACGCTCTACGCTCAGTCCGTCCGGCAGACAACGGTGATGGTGGACGTCGTAAACCAGAGGAAGCCGGGTCCGGCGGCAGAACGGCAACAAGTCGGCGGGGGTGTAAACCGTGTCGTCGTTCTCGATCGCCAGCCTTTGCCGAGCACGGTGCGAGAGCCGATCGAGGTTGCGCAGGAGCGCGGCCAGGGCAGTGCCCTTGTGGCCGTAGGCGCCACCGGCGTGAATGTTGATGACGTCCGCCCCGATCCACTCGGCTACCTCCGCGTGATATTCCAGATCGGCGATCGACCTGCGAACCACTTCTTCGTGCGGCGAATTGAGCACCACGAACTGATCGGGGTGAAAGACCAGTCGGATATCGTGGTCCCGCGCGAAGACGCCGCAGCGACGAAAGGCCGCAATGACGGCCTCCGCCGCCGGCAAGTCGCCGATGGCGTAGCCTGCCTCCGGGTGCGTCTTGATGGGCAGGATGGTGCTGACAGCGCGGAAACAGCCGATGCCGTGTTCCGCGCAGAACTCAAGCGATTTCAAGAGTGAATCGGCGTTCTCCAGACAAAGGCGAGAAAGTTTCTCGCGCCGCTGTTGCGGACCCAACCTCAACAAGCTCGCCGCCGTCGTCGTGCGGAAACGTATCGGTTCATCGGCGAACTGACAGCACAGCCCCAATCGCAGTCGTGTGGAGGACAGAAGACTACCTGACATGGGAACCCCCTGGCTTGGGCGCGTCAGGAGCTGTTGACTTCGAAGCGCCTTTGGCGACCCGCGGCGCTGGATGTGTGCCGCTGCCGGATGAGCGGTGCAGTGCCTTGGCGAATCCTTGCAGATGCTGCATTGTGTCGCCGTAGGCGGCGTAGGCCATTTGTTGCCGCAGGTCTTCGGTCAAAGCCTGGCCACCCACGACGAGCGCGGCCCCGGCCGCCGTGCAAGCCTTCGACAGCTCGGCGAAGCGGGCCACGAAGTCGAGCCCGTCGCCTAGATAAGAAACGCTCAGCCAGAACAGTTTGGGACGCAGTTGATGGACGGCCGCTATCAGCGACGCGACGGGGATGGATGGGCCCAGCGAGGTGGCTTGGAACCCGCAGTCTCGCAAGACCAACTCGGCCATGGCAGTCGGGAGCGCGTAGGGATCCCCTTCGATCGTCCCCCCGATGGCCAGCCAACCTTTCAGCCGTGGCGGCGGCACCAGCTTTCGCAGTTCGGCCAAAATGCGCAGCGCGATCTGGCACGCTCGGCGCTCCTGATAGACGTCGGCCTCGCGGCACGCCCAGCGGTCGCCGATCTCGTGAAATGCGGCGGCGACCACCCGATCGAAGATTTCACACAAGGCGTGCCTGGCGAGGTACAGATCGAAGATCACCTGCCGGGCGACGGGCTCGTCTCCCTCGAGCAGGGCCGCCGCCATGCGCGAGCCGCCCCGTTTCAGGCCGATCTCCGCGTGAATGCTGCAGGAGGGCAGACCGAGAAGTTCGGGGGCCGCCAGCGCTTGATGCCGTTCCCTCGCGAACCTCAACACCTCGGCGACGGCGATCTTGCGATGTCCGCCGGCGGTGCGCACCGTTTCCAGGTCCCCCCGGTCGCACCATCGCTTGAGCGACGACTCACTGACGCCGATGGCGCGGGCCGCCTGCTTAGGGGAAACCAGTTGTGGTTCTCGGCTCATGCTCGCATGTCCGCGTCTGAATGAATTGCATGAATTATATCACCACCCGGAACGCCGTCCACGTTTATGATTCTAAAAATTGTGGGGGTATTGATTCGATCGGCGATGATGCCTAAACTACCTGAGTGAACGTTATGAACGATTTTGTTAGCGCAGTCGAGGGGCTGCCTGGAATGATCGGCCCGAGCCATTCGAAGAGGAACTGCCGCGCATGAAAATCGCCGTCGTCGGTTCCGGCATCTCCGGCCTCGTGGCAGCTTACCGGCTGTCGGCAGCACACGACGTCGCCGTCTTCGAGGCGAACGAGTATGCCGGGGGACATACCAACACGGTTGAAGTCAGGCTCGCTGGCGAGCGGCACTCGATCGACACCGGCTTCATCGTCTTCAACGACCGGACGTATCCCCATTTCGTCGGGTTGCTGGATGAGTTGCGCGTGAAATCGCGTCCGACCTCGATGAGTTTCAGCGTGCGCGACGATCGGAGCGGCCTGGAATACAACGGCCGTTCGCTGAACACCTTGTTCGCCCAGCGCCGCAATCTCCTGCGCCCGGCTTTCTATCGCATGCTGGCCGACATCGTTCGATTCAACCGGCAGGCGGTCCGCCTGGCGGCCCGATGCGACGACGATGTCACGGTTGCGGATTTTCTCCACGTCCACGGTTACTCCAGCGCCTTCCGCGAACATTACCTGCTGCCGATGGGCTCGGCCATCTGGTCGTGCCCGCGGGGGACGTTCGCCGCCTTTCCGATCCGCTTCATCACCGAGTTCTACCGCAATCATGGCCTGTTGAATCTTTGGCGGCGCCCCACGTGGCGCGTCGTCGAGGGTGGGTCGCGCCGCTACGTGCAGGCAATCCTGGCCCGATTTCGTGGCCGCCTGTTGCTCAATGCCCCCGTGCGGCGGGTGCGGCGACTTCCGGAGGCCGTCGAGCTGCATTGGGGTGGCGGTTCGCGGGAAAGCTTCGACCATGTGGTGTTCGCTTGTCACAGCGATCAGGCGCTGAAGATTCTCGGCGAAGACGCCACTCGGCTCGAACGCGAGCTGCTGTCCGCGTTTCCCTATGAGCGAAATACGGCGCTGCTGCACACCGATCCATCTTTGCTGCCTCGCCAGCAACGCGCCTGGGCAAGCTGGAATTATCGTGTTACCGGCGATGTGTCGGCGGCGACGGTCACCTACAACATGAACCTTTTGCAGGGCATCCGTTCGCCACACGTTTTTTGCGTAACCCTCAACGGTGAGTCGCAGGTCGACCCTCGCCGGGTATTGCGTCGGTTCGTCTACGAGCATCCGGTTTTCACGACGCGCCGGGCGGCGGCGCAGTCACGGCATGCCGAGTTGCTGGGCGCCCACCGCAGCTCATTCTGTGGCGCTTACTGGGGCAACGGGTTTCATGAGGATGGCGTGGTCAGCGCGCTGGCGGTCGTGGCCGCGCTTCGTCGGCAGGCCAATTCCACGGCCATCGACCGTCGATTGACGGGACGCGTCGCATGACCCTGCGAAGTTGCATTTACGAAGGTCAGGTCCGTCATCGACGTTTTGCGCCGGTAAAGAGAGAATTCCGCTATCCGCTGTTTCTGATGTACGTCGACCTGGAAGAACTTCCGACGCTGTTTGACGGCCGCTGGTTCTGGTCGGCCAGTCGGCTCGCGCCGGTTTGCTTTCGTCGGGGCGACCACCTGGGGTCGCCCGATCAGCCGCTGGACGAAGCCGTAGGCGACCTGGTGCGGACGCGCACCGGACACCGCCCGACCGGTCCGATTCGATTGTTGACCCACTTCCGCTCGTTCGGCTTCGCCATGAATCCGATCAGCCTTTACTACTGTTGGAGTATGGCTGGAACCGTCGACTTCGTCGTGGCCGAGGTCAACAACACGCCCTGGAACGAGCAGACGTGCTATGTCCTGGATCTGCGCCGCTCCACGCAGCGGAAGGACAAGCTCGCGTGTGAGGTGTCGAAGGATTTGCACGTCTCGCCGTTTCTGAGCATGGACTTTGCGTATCGGTTTCGCCTCAATGTGCCGGGCCCTTTGCTCGTGGTTCATATCGAGAATCTTTGCCAACCACCATCGCTCGCACGGCCGGTGTTCGACGCCACGCTGATGATGCGGCGCCGGCCCTTGAATCGCATCGAGCTCGCGAGGGTTCTTTGCCGCTACCCGTTCATGACGGGGCAGGTCTTCGCGCGCATTTACTGGCAGGCATTCCGCCTGTGGTGGCAGCGCGTCCCCTACATTCCGCATCCGTCGAAGGCCCAAGCAACTCACGAGTACCGGGTATGAGCAGCGCGGTAGCGACTGTCTCCGAGGAAGGGGAATACGTCCGGCCCGGTCTGCTCGACCGCCTCGGCCGCGCCGTTGTGACGCGCCAACTCGACAAATTGGAGGGCGGCGCGATCACCCTGCAGGACGCAGCCGGCGCCACTTCGTTGGGTCGCGCGGGCAACTTCAACGTTGCTGTCCGCGTGCGTCGGCCTCGGTTCTTTCGCGGAGCGCTGCTCGGAGGGACGCTCTCGGTTGCCGAATCGTATATCCAGGGAGACTGGGATTGCGACGACCTGACGGCGCTGTTCCGGCTCTTCTTGCGCAGTCACTCTGCCCGCAGCCGCTTCGACCAGGGCCTGAGCAAGTTCGCTGGCGTCGGGCATCGGCTATTTCATCGCTGGCATGCCAACAGTCGCCGCGGCAGCCAACGCAACATTGCCGTGCACTATGACCTGGGCAACGATTTCTTCCGTTTGTGGCTCGACGAGACGATGGCCTATTCCTGCGGCGTCTTTCCCGAGGCCACCGCGTCGCTGAAAGACGCGTCGAGCGAGAAATTCGATCGCGTCTGCCGCAAATTGGACCTGCAATCGACCGACCGTGTGCTGGAGATCGGCGCCGGTTGGGGTGGGTTCGCCCTGCATGCCGCGGCCAACTACGGCTGCCATGTCACGACCACGACCATTTCCAGAAACCAATTCGATCATGTCCGCAGGAGAATCGAAGACTCGCGATTGCACGACCGCGTGACGCTGCTGGACCAGGACTACCGCGACTTGCGCGGCGAGTTCGACAAGCTGGTTTCGATCGAGATGATCGAAGCCGTAGGACACCGTTTCCTGGATCGTTATTTCACTCAGCTGGGCCGATTGCTGCGACCCGATGGCTCGCTGGTCTTGCAGGCCATCGTGATGCCAGAGCGCGTTCACAAAGGGTACTTGAAATCGGTCGACTTCATCCAACGCTACGTCTTTCCCGGCGGCTGTCTGCCTTCGCTGGCCAGCATTCTGGAATCGGCCGGCCGCGTCAGCGACTTGCGGTTCGTCCACGCCGAAGATTTCGCCTCGCACTATGCAGAAACTTTGCGCCGTTGGCGGCAGGCATTTTACTCTCGTCAGGACGAGATACGGCGGCTCGGCTACGGCGACGACTTCCTCCGCCTGTGGGACTATTACCTCTGCTATTGCCAGGCGGCGTTCGAAGAACGTCACGTCGGCGTCTTGCAGATCCAGTTTGACAAGCCGGGCCGGCGCCGGCCGTTCGTGGATTTCAGCAAGGCCGCCGCGGGGGACCGCGAGGGCACGTCGGCGAGCCGGCCCGTGCTGGTCAGCGGGGACGCCAATGAACCTTCTTGATTTCGGCATTCAAGCGGCGGAGATGGGGCTGGTGCCTGATGCGCTGTTGCGCCTGGCGATCCGCCGCCTCTGCCGCAGGCGGTTGATTGAGGCCGGCGACGGCGACGACGCCGCGCGCCGGGCGTTTTTGCAATCGCTACACTCCGGCCCGATCGCTCTCGTGCCCGAAGCCGCCAACCGGCAGCATTACGAATTGCCTCCGGCCTTCTTTGCCGCGGTCCTTGGCTCGCGCCGCAAATACAGTTGCTGCTATTTTCCGCACTATGGGGCGACACTCGATGAGGCTGAGGAAGCGGCGCTCGAAATCACCTGCCGGCGGGCAGAACTCGCCGACGGACAAAGCGTTCTGGAATTGGGCTGCGGTTGGGGCTCGCTCACTCTGTGGATGGCCGAGCGCTTCCCGAACAGCCGAATCACGGCCGTGTCCAATTCGGCTCGCCAGAGGGAATCGATCCTAAGCAAGGCGACCGCCCTCGGCCTGGAGAACGTGAAAGTCATCACCGCCGACATGAATGACTTTTCTCCCGGGGCTCAGAAGTTCGATCGTGTCGTCTCTGTGGAGATGCTCGAGCACATGCGGAATTACGACCTGCTGCTGAAGCGGCTGGTTTCTTGGCTGCGGCCAGCGGGCAAGTTGTTCGTGCATATCTTCTGCCACCGCACGCTCTGTTATCCCTTTGAAACTAGCGGGGCGGCGAATTGGATGGGCCGACATTTTTTCACCGGCGGCCTGATGCCCAGCGCCGATCTGCTCAAGCGATTCGATTGCGGACTGGGGATGAGCCGAGTTTGGACCTGGTCGGGCACTCACTACCGCCGGACGGCTGAAGCCTGGCTGGCGAACCTCGATCAGCGGCCCGAGCTTGTCTTGCCGATCCTCGCGGCGACGTATGGCCAGCGTGAGGCCAATCGATGGTTTCACCGCTGGCGCGTCTTCTTTCTTGCCGTGGCCGAGTTGTTTGGCTTCGCGGGGGGCGAAGAATGGTTCGTGTCACACTATCTGCTGCAACAGGGCTAGAAGGGTCTGGAAGACGGATGTTGATTGCGAACGCCTGGTATGCCATTCTCGATTCTAACGAAGTTCGTTCGAAGCGGCCGTTGGGCGTGCGGCGGTTCGGGGAGTCGCTCGTCTGTTGGCGGGACGATCGGGAACGTATCTGCGTGATGAACGATCGGTGTCCGCACCGAAGCAGTCAGTTGAGCCTTGGGCGGGTTGCCAACGGTCGCATTCAGTGCCCATTTCACGGCTTTGAGTTTGATGCGGCCGGAGCCTGTCAAGTCATACCCGCCAATGGCCGCCAGGCGCCGGTTCCGAGGACGTTCCAATGCCGCGTGTACCCTGCGCAAGAGGCTCATGGCCTGATTTGGGCGTGGTACGGCCAGCCGCGAGCTGAGTATCCTCGCTTACCGTGGTTCTCGAATCTGGACGGTTTTGAGCATGACACGCTGCGAAGACCCTGGGACGTTGACCTCACGCGGGCGGTGGAAGGGCTCCTCGATGTGAGCCATCTTCCATTCGTGCATGCGCGTACCATCGGTCGGGACCAGAAGACGCTCATCAACGGACCGTATACGACGCTGGACGACGACACTATCCGGGTTTGGGTGTCGAACCAACCCGATGAGGGGCTACCGCCAGCGAAACCTAGCCAGTTGCGCTCGCCCGTGGGTCCGCCGACCCTTGAGTTCCGCTTTCCGAACGTCTGGCAGATACGCATCTCGGACCGTATTCGCGCGGTCAACGTGATCGCTCCGGTCGAGGACGGGAAATGTGTGATCTACGTGCGAAGTTACATCAAATTGCCCCTACCGAAGGCTGTCGGCCGAACGATGGCCAAAATCAATAACCTTTTCAATCGGTATATCCTGGCCGAGGACTACCCGGTCATCCGGTCGCAAATGCCCAAGGTTTCGGATCTGGACATCGGCGAGCGCTTCATTCCAGCCGATCGTCCTATCGTGCTCTATTTGCAGCGACGCCGCGAACTGATTGACGCCAGCCGGACGGGAGATATCGAGTCGAACACGCGGTCGCTCGACTGTGCAGCGAGGGCGGAGAAAAGCTCCTCGGCCACGTAACCCTTCCTGTCGTCCTTGTCATGTTGCCGTTGTCATCGACGCTGTTGGCTTGTTTCAGAGCGATCATGGTGTGCATGCTCGCCCTGTGGGGCGTCGGTACGCTTCGGCGCGATGTGAGCGTCGTCGATCCTTTCTGGCCCGCGGGTTTCGTGCTCGTGGTGTGGATCGCCTGGCTTATGAATGCTCCGGTCAACGTGCGCCCTGCGTTGCTTGTTGGCCTCACGACTCTATGGGGACTGCGGCTAGCCGCTTTCCTGCTTTGGAGGCGCCGCGGCCATGGCGAGGATCGTCGCTATGCCGCGATGCGAGCCCGTCATGGAAGTCGTTTCTGGCGAGTGAGTCTGGTGACGGTGTTCGGTTTGCAAGGTGTTTTGTTGTGGTTTGTGTCATTGCCTCTGCAAGTTGCCGCCCGTGGCGGCGATTCGCTGCTTGGCCCGATCGACGTCGCTGGCATCACGATCTGGGCAATTGGCTTCGTGTTTGAGGCGGTCGGCGATGCGCAGTTGGCGCGGTTCCAGGCCGACCCGGGCAATGCGGGCCAGGTCCTGTCCAGCGGTCTGTGGCGATGGACTCGCCATCCCAATTATTTTGGCGACTTCTGCGTGTGGTGGGGGCTCTGGCTAATCGCGGCAGCCGGTGGCGCCTGGTGGACAATTGGCAGCCCGCTGGTGATGACGTTCCTTTTGTTGAAGGTCTCCGGTGTCGCCTTGTTGGAGAGTACGATCGTCGACCGCCGTCCCGATTATGCGGCCTACCAGGCTAGAACCAATGCATTCTTTCCCGGCCGGCCAGCGGAGGGAGACGCGCGCCATCGAGCCGGGTAGTTGCCGTGACCGTTGAGCACCGACCGACTTCACCGGACGTTGCCTGCAGATCAGTGCCCGGCATTCGCATTCAACGTGATAACGGTCACGGCACAAGAACCGAAATCCGCAACGCTCCCTCGCCATCGCCTCGCGCGGCATCCCAACCAGTGGTAAGCTTCTGGCCGCCACGCTGGCCTCGTTTCTAACGGCACCGGCACGAAACGTTATCTGTTGCACAAAAAAACCGCCCCAGCGAGTCCCAGCTCAACTGGCGCGGCTTCGTTCTTCGTACGATCCCCCGGATGACCAGCACAGGCCGAAGCGTACCGGATTCGTTTGACCGGACAATATTAGTTTGGGACGAGATGCCGCACGCCCCACCCAAATGAGCTTTACGGCGCACTCGCCGCCGTGTGTCCCTTTGGTAACCGTTCACGCCCCGGCGAGGCCGGGGCGTGCAAATTGATCTTCGCGCCGGGAGCAAAATCAGCGACACCGGTGGCATGTCGCAGGAGCCGCTGCTCACGGAAGAGCTGATTGCCCGGCAGTCGCCGGAGTCGCAGG